>CAYOUO010000359.1:0-2945 GCA_964407155.1 uncultured Hyphomicrobiales bacterium
GAGGGCGGTATCGCCAACATGAATTATTCGATCTCCAACACGGCGGAGTTCGGCGAGTACATGTCGGGACCCCGCATCATCACCGATGCGACGAAGGCCGAGATGAAGAAGGTGCTGAAGGATATCCAGACCGGCGCTTTCACCTCCGAATGGATGCGCGAGTACCGCGCGGGGCTTGCCAAGTTCAAGGCGACGCGCCGTCTGAACGACGAACATCCCATCGAGGAGGTCGGCCAGCGCTTGCGTGGAATGATGCCGTGGATCGGCGCGAACAAGCTGGTCGACAAGTCCAAGAACTAGACGACGACGTAGAAACAAGAAGACCGCCCCGGCATCGCCGGGGCGGTCTTTTGTTGTGATCGATCAGCGGCGTTCAGCGATCGAACGGGGCAACACAGCGGGCCGGGACGCCCGGGCGCACGAAGAACGTGTCGGTGCCCGGATTGTAGGTGCGGTACTGCGACGCGCACCAGCGCACATGAGCATTCCAGTCGCCGCTGTAGGAAGGGTAGGCGGGATAGGTGTTGTAGTAGGGGTACGAGTTGTAGCCGTACATCGACCCGAGGCCCAGGCCCAGTACGAACGGCCCGCCCCATCCCCAGCCACCGCCACCATGCCAGTGGTTGTAGTGGCCATGATTCCACCAATTGCCACCTGACGGGTAAGCAGAAGCTGTGCCGGCGGTGATGGCGAGCGCCGAAGCACCCATCAGACCGGCCAATCCCAGTGCTGCAATCTTCTTCATTTTCGTTCTCCAGATCATCATCAGACGCCCCCCAACGGCGTCATGTGACGTCGCTGCTCAGGTTGGGCCCAGGCAGCGGCGGAAGACGCCTTGATAGTCGCGCCAGAGATCAGTTTCAGGGTTGTAGGAGCGGTAAGTCGCTTCACACCATTGAATGTGAGAGTCGTCGTTACCGTATCCTGAAGCGTAATAGGGATAAGGCGGGGGCGGCGGCGGTTCGGGCGACAGCATCTGTGACGCCACGAGCCCTGCCGTCAGGCCGAGAATGCCGGCGGCGACGTAGCCGCCGCCATCGTCGTGATAGCGATGGTGCGAATAGTAGTGCGGGCCGTAATACGGATTGGCGCTGACCGCGACAGCGCTGGCTGAAACGCCGCCGATGGCGAGCGCGCCGGCAAGAGCGGCAGAGACAAGCCTGTTCATGGTGGGAAGCTCCCGAAGTTAGTAAAGAGCGGACAGCCTCTTTATGAAGCAATAATGGGAGAAAGCCGATGAACGGCCGCTGAACGATGGGCGGAAGATTGCCCTCGTACGGCGTTCCGGGAGCTGAAGACATTGGCAGCCGCCTGCGACATTTTATGCGCGGCGCCGACAGGGAGGTCGACGATTTGAGCAGGCAATACGCAGTGTTTGACGTGTTCACGGAGCGGCCGTTGAGCGGCAATCAGCTTGCCGTCATTTACGATGCAGACGGCCTTGCGGACGCCGAGATGCAGGCGATCGCGGCGGAGTTCCGCCTGTCGGAGACCGTGTTTGTGGTCACACCCCGAAATCATCTCCACAGTGCGGGAGTGAGGATCTTCACTCCTGTCAGGGAACTGCCCTTTGCCGGCCATCCCACGATCGGCACCGCCGTGGCGCTGGGACTGGTGAAGGCAAGAACGATCGATAAACCGGCGGAGCTCGTTCTGATGCTTGAGGAAGGCGTTGGACCGGTGCGCTGCGGCGTGTCGATCACGAGCGACCGCAAAGGCGACGCTGTTTTCGACGTGCCGCGTAAGCCGGAAGCCATGGCCTTCGAAAGCTCCGGGGAAGCGATCGCTGCGGCGCTTGGCTTGGTGCCGGGCGAAATCGGCTTCGAAAACCACGTCCCGTCGGCCTGGACCGCGGGCGTGCCATACGCATTCGTTCCGGTCCGCGATCTTTCGGTCATAAGCAAGGTGCGTCTCAACGAAGGGCGATGGTCGGCTGCATTCCCCGAACCGGCGAGTGCCGCTTATGTGTATTGCCGCGAGACCATGTCCTCCGCGAGCCACTTCCACGCGCGCATGTTCGCGCCCGAAATTGGTATCGTGGAGGATCCGGCGACCGGCAGTGCGGTCGCGGCATTCCCCGGCGTCATTCTTCGCTTCGATCAGCCCATGGCCGGAAGCCATCGCTACGTCGTCGAGCAGGGCTACGAGATGGGCAGGCCGAGTTTGATCGGGCTGGAGATGGATGTGGAAGGGGGAGCGGCGGTCGCACTCAGGATCGCCGGCTCCGCCGTGATGGTGGCGACAGGTGAACTCCTCCTCGATGGCTGACGTGAATTCCGTTTCGGGCTAGGCTGCGGGCAGCTGACGGCCGGGGGGCGCAACGTGAATCAGATCCTTCTGATTTTGCATCTTTTTGGTTTTGGCGCAGGCGTTGCCGCGTCCATCGGAAATATCGTGGTTACGCGTCTTGTTGCGGTCAGCGCCGGCGATGCGCCGGTGCTGAACAGGATCCGTCCTGTCATGGCGCGTGTCGGGCACGTGGGTCTGGCGCTTCTGTGGCTCACAGGTGCCGCGCTGATCTGGAGCAAGTGGGGAGGCCCATCTTCCGTTCCCGCGCTGTTCTGGTGGAAGCTTGCTCTGGTCGTCGTACTGACCGGGCTCATCGGCTATATCGACCTCACGATGAGGGCGGTTCGCCAGGGCAATCTGACAGCAGCCGTACGCCTTCCGATGCTGGGAATGGCAGGGACCGTCCTTCTCGTTCTGATCGTGACCATCGCCGTATTCGCGTTCAACTGACGGCTTTGGGAAGGTCTACTGACCTATTGTGGTGCTTGCGGGCCGGTGCGCGGGATTGTAGAAGTCCGTCCCATGTTTGCTGGCGCCGATACTTGCAAAGAGCTCGCCCGGGGAGAGATTTCCCGCGAGCGCGCTATTGCGTCCGCGCTTCTTCTCGGCCTGCTCCTTAGACGCCCCTGAGCGTCGGCCTGCCCTTAACAGGGCGG
>CAYOUO010000360.1:0-13800 GCA_964407155.1 uncultured Hyphomicrobiales bacterium
CCGGCTGGTGGCGGACAACTACGAAAGCTGAACGTCACGTCGCAGGATGCGGACATGACGGAGATTCTCTTCTACCACCTTCAGCGCCAGCCGCTCGAACAGGTGCTGCCCGAGCTGCTGGAGAAGTGTCTCGAGCGGAACTGGCGCGTGGTCGTGCACGTCGGTTCGGAAGCACGCCGCGATGCACTCGATTCCCACCTGTGGACCTATCGCGACGAAAGCTTTCTGCCGCATGGCACGGCGAAGGAAGGGCACGCCGATGCGCAGCCGGTGTGGGTGACGGCGGAAGACGACAACCCCAACGGCGCGACCGTGCGTTTTCTCGCCGACGGTGCCGAGACGGCGGACATCATGCCCTATCAGCGGGTGGTGCGCATTTTCGACGGCAACGATCCCGATGCCGTCGACCGCGCCCGCGAGGCGTGGAAGGCGGCGAAGGACGCCGGCCACGACGCGACGTACTGGCAGCAGGCCGACAGCGGACGCTGGGAGAAGAAGGCATAGGACGGCTGAACGCGGCACTGTGCGTTCCGGTCCATTCTCGCTGGAAACTCGGCGGACTTCTCGACAGCGCTTATTCCGCCGCATCCTCGACAGCGGCGGTTGCTTCCAGCCAGGAATCCTCGGCGGCGGCGATATCGCGGACGAGATCGGCGCGCTCCTTGGCGAGGAACGCCGCATCGAGCGGCCGGTTGTAAAGCTTCGGGTCGGCGAGTTTCACGTCCACTGCTGCGAGTTCCTTCTGCAGCGTGGCGATCCTCGCCTCCGCGTCCTTGACGCGCTTGCGCAGCGGGGCCGTTTCCTCCCGGCGCCTGGCGGCTTCCCGGCGGCGATCCTGGCCGCTCACCGCCGATGCGATGCCTGATCGCGCGCCGTTGGGATCGGCCGCGCCGCGGCTGGCGCGTGCGTCGAGCACCATCGCGCGGTAGTCCGTGAGGTCGCCCTCGAACGGGCGCACGGTGCCATCGGCGACCAGCCACAGACGATCGACCGAGGCTTCGAGCAGATGGCGGTCGTGGCTGATGAGGATGACCGCGCCGGCGTATTCGGCGAGCGCCATGACCAGCGCCTCGCGGCTGTCGATGTCGAGATGGTTGGTGGGCTCGTCGAGGATCATCATGTTCGGCCCGCCGAAGGTGGACAGCCCGAGGAGCAGCCGCGCCTTCTCGCCGCCCGACAGATCCCGGGCCGGCGTCTCCATCTTCGAGCGGGTGAAGCCCATGGCGCCGGCGCGGGCGCGCACCTGCGCCTCAAAGGCATCGGGCATCAGTTCGCGGACGTGGTCGTAGGCGGACTTCGCGGGGTTGAGCTCGTCGAGCTGATGCTGGGCGAAGAAGGCGCTCTCCAGGCGGTGCAGCCGGCGCATCCGGCCGCCCATAGGCTGCAGGCGGCCGCCGATCAGTTTGGCCAGCGTCGACTTGCCGTTGCCGTTCGCGCCGAGCAGGCCAATGCGGTCGTCGTCGTCGATGCGAAGGCTGAGTTTCCTGAGAACCGGATTGCCCTCCGCATATCCGACCGATACGTCCTCCATCGTGATGATGGGCGGCGCTATAGGCTTGGCCGGATCCGGAAAGGAAAACGGCAGCACGGTTTCATCAGCGACCGCGGCGATCGGCTCCATCTTTTCCAGCATCTTCATGCGGGACTGCGCCTGCCGCGCCTTCGACGCCTTGTAGCGGAAACGATCGACGAAGGCCTGCATGTGGGCGCGCTGGTCGTCCTGCTTCTTCTTCGCCTTGGCATGCAACGCTTGCCGCTCGCGCCGCTGGCGGTCGAACGAATCGTAGTTGCCGCGATAAAGGGTGAGCTTGCCCTGGTCGAGGTGGACGATACTGTCGACGGCGCGGTTCAGGAGATCGCGGTCGTGGCTGATCATCACGACGGTGTGGCGATAGCGCGCGATGAAGTTTTCCAGCCACACCGTGCCTTCGAGATCGAGATAGTTGGTCGGCTCGTCGAGCAGCAGGATGTCGGGCTCGGTGAACAGCGTGGCGGCAAGCGCCACCCGCATGCGCCAACCGCCGGAGAGCGCCGAGCACGGGCCGTGCTGCGTGGCCTCGTCGAAGCCGAGCCCGGCGAGAATGGACGCCGCGCGCGCCTCCGCCGAGTGCGCCTCAATGTCGGCGAGCCGCGAGTGGATCTCGGCGATGCGGTGCGGGTCAGTGGCCGTCTCCGCTTCGGCGAGAAGTTGCCCGCGTTCGATGTCGGCGGCGATGACCACGGCGAGCAGCGTTTCGGGGCCGCCCGGCGCTTCCTGCGCGACCTGACCGATGCGGCTGTTCCTCGGGCGCGTGATGCTGCCGGTCTCCGATCCGAGCTCGCCGGCGATCAGGCGGAAGAGAGTGGTCTTGCCCGCGCCGTTCCGGCCGACCAGCCCGACCTTGCCGCCATCCGGGATGGCGACAGTGGCGTGGTCGATCAGCAGCCGCTCGCCGATGCGGTAGGTGAGGTCATTGATATGCAGCATGGCCGGCGGGTTGTGCCGCGAAGACCGTCCGCGGGCAAGGGGAAGTCAAATCCGGCGGTGGCGAAGCGCGACCATGAGTATGCCGCCGGCAAGCAGACCCCAGAAGGCAGTGCTGATGCCGAGGAAGGATGCGCCGGACGCAGTGGTCACGAAAGTGACCGCGGCCGGAATGCGGAACTTTTCGTTCGCCAAGGCAGAGGCAAGCGCGCTCGCGAGACTGCCGAGCAGGGCGAGACCCGCGACCGCCTGGATGAGCAGCGGCGGTGCGGCGGTCACGAAGGCCGTGGCGAAGCCGGCGGCGAAGGCAATGAGCACATAGGCAGCGCCGCAGGCGACGGTGGCGATCCAGCGTCGGGCGGGGTCGGCATGGGCTTCCGGCCCGGCGCACAGCGCAGCGGTGATGGCGGCGAGATTGAGCGGCTGGCCGCCGAAAAGCCCGGTGGCCAGGCTGCCCACGCCGGTCCATACGAAAATGGGCGCGACATCCGGCTTGTAGCCGTTGATCGACAGCACCGCCAGGCCGGGGACGTTCTGCGAAGCCATGGTGACGATGAACAGTGGCACGCCGACGCCGATGGCGGTGGCGACGGTGAAGACCGGCGCGATGAACATCGGATGGGGCGCGATGGCGGCGAAAACGCTGGCCGGAAGTGCGGTGGTGAAGGCTACCACCGCGACCGCGACGATCACCGCGATGGGCACCGCATAAATCCGCGCGAAGCGGAGACCAATGATCCAGGCGAGGAGGATCGGCAGCGTCAGCAGCGGCTCCGTCGCCATCGCGTGGACCGGGGCGAGACACAGCTCAAGCAGGATGCCGCCCAGCATGGCGCCAGCCAGTGGTATCGGGATCGCAGCGACCAGCCGGCCGAACGGACGCCACACGCCGGCGGCAACGATCAGCACCGCCGCCACCAGATAGGCACCGACGATCGCCGGGTATCCGGCTTCGGGCCTGCCCGCGGCGATGAGCAGCACGGCGCCCGGCGTCGACCAGGCGATCGTCACCGGCATGCGGGTGCGCAGGGCGAAGGCGATGCTGAGGATGCCCTGGCCCATGGTGATGGCGAAGAGGCCGGAAGCCGCCTCGGCCTGGCTGGCGCCCGCGGCGGCAAAGCCGGCCAGCACGATCGGAAACGCGCTGGAGACGCCGACCACCGCCGCAAGGATGCCGGAGGAAACCGGCTGGATGATCGAACCGGCGGACGTGGAGGTGGAATCGGACAACGGACGGCTCCGGAGGCGGGACGCCGTTGTGGCGTGGACGGCGGATTGCCGCAAGGGTTGCGGCGGCGCGGCTGCCGATGGGCGGGGTTTCTATCCGCAGATGCCGAGCTTGACGCAGTAGTCCTGCATCGCGGCGTCGAGCTCCTGCTGCAGCACGGCGATGCGCTGCTGGTAAGCAGCGCGGAGGCAAACGGCGTTGGCGCCGCATTTTCCGCGATGGACCAGGAAGTCGTGCTGCTCGTCCTGTGCGGCGCCGCGCGACCCCATGAGCATCGGCACCTTCATCCGCACGCCGTATAGGGTCGCCATCGCGACGTCGAGCTCGGACAACGTCCTGCTCTGGCAGATGGCAATCTCGTCGGGTTGAGCCGCTTTGGCGCAATCGAAGCTTGCTGCGCCGGCGAGCGTCGGAAAGGCAAGAACGAAGACGAGCGCGAGCCAGACCGATACATGGCGCATGAGGCGACCTCCGGTGAGACGCAACGGCCATGTGGCCGTCGGGCAGCAGGCACTCTAATCTGGAAACGCAACGGGAGCGCAAGGCATGAGCGGGCACGACCATCATTCGCGAGAGCCGGTGGACTGGAAGACACACGGGGTGAAGGTGATCCCGGGCGACAAGCTCGACCCGAACACGGCGCAGACGCCGGGAATGCAGCGGGCGGCGGCAATCAACCTTGCCCGCGTCGGCGCGCAGAAGATCTGGGCGGGCACCGTGCGGATCGACCCCAACGCCAAGACCGGCGCGCATCATCATGGCGAACTGGAAAGCATCATCTACGTCGTGCGCGGCCGCGCCCGCATGCGCTGGGGCGAGAAGCTCGAATTCGTGGCGGAGGCAGGACCGGGCGACTTCATCTTCATCCCGCCATTCGTGCCGCATCAGGAGATCAACGCTTCGACCGCCGAGCCGCTGGAATGCGTGGTCGTGCGCTCGGACAACGAGGCGGTGGTCGTCAATCTCGACATCGAGCCGGTGGAGAAGCCGGAGGCGGTGGCGTGGATCGATCCGATCCACCGCCCGCCTTGAGACTAGCTGAGACCGATTCCGGTCTGCCGCTGGAACTGCACGAGATCGAACGAGGGCGCGAAGTCGTGCCCGCCGGCGATGGTGAGCAGCGTGTGCGCCTGCCCGCGGTGATGTGCCTGATGGTTAAAGAAATGCGCGAGGCCTGACCAGAGCGGCTGCGTATGCTCGCTGTTGTCTGAGGCACGGCGATAGGTGAACGTGCCGGCGATGTCGGCGTCGGTGAGACTCTCGACGTAGGCGATGATACGCTCGTCTTCGGCGATGCGCGCGACCTGCAGATCGGGAAGGCTGTCGTAGAGGATCTCGTTCAGGCGCGTGTGTTCGGGGCCGGTGCCGGTGAAGCGGCGCATCCACATGCGGTCGGTCACGACGAGATGGTTCATCGTGCCGTGGAGCGAACCGAAAAATGCGCCCCGGTCGGCGCGATAATCGCTTTCGGGCAGCTTTCCGGCGGCTTCATAGAGCCGCTCGTTGGCCCAGCGGTTATAGGCGGCGAACATGCCGAAATAGCGCTGCATCGACGGTGCTCCACGAGATGGGACGATAAGTCTAGTGCCTGGCTTCACTGCTTCGCAAATGCCGGCAGCGCAACCTTGCCATGCCCCGCATGCAATAATGGCGGGGCGAATCGCGAATGCTTTCGGGAGACGGAAAAATGGAAGGGGCGATGAAGAAATATCTGGCCGAATTGATCGGCACGGCCGTGCTGGTGTTGATGGGCTGCGGCTCGGTGGTCATCGGCGGCTACGGCGGCGCATTTCCGCTCGGCATCCTGCCGGTGGCCTTCGCGTTCGGACTGGCCGTGACGGCAATGGCCTACGCCATCGGCCCGATCTCCGGCTGCCACATCAATCCGGCGGTCACGATCTCGATGCTGACGGCAGGCCGCATGGAGAGCAACGAAGCGGTCGGATACATCGTTTCGCAACTCATCGGCGGCGTCATCGGCGCGGTCATCATCGTGGTGATCGTGAGCGGCAAGGCCGGCGGCTACGACATCGCCGCACACGGGCTCGCGCAGAACGGCTGGGGCGCGGGATATGGCGGCGAATACGGTGTGTTCGCGGCGATCGTCACGGAACTGGTAGCCACCTTCATCTTCACACTGGTCATCCTTGGCGTGACGCAGCCGCTCGACACGATCAGTCACCATCCGGCCGGTCTCATCATCGGCCTGACGCTGGTCATCATCCATATCGTGTTCATTCCGGTGACCGGCGTTTCGGTGAATCCGGCGCGCAGTCTCGGACCGGCGCTGTTCGCGGGTGGACACGCGATTTCGCAACTGTGGCTGTTCATCATCGTGCCGCCGATCGGCGGCGCCATCGCCGGCTGGTGCTTCCGGTCGCGGCTGCTTTCGGTGAAATAGGCAGCGCCACCGCTGGAAAAGGAAACGCCGGGCGCGAGGCCCGGCGTTCTGTTTTGTGGGAGGCGGCGAACGATCAGCGGCGCAGATCGAAACGGTCCGCGTTCATTACCTTGGTCCACGCCGCGGCGAAATCCTTCACGAACTTTTCCTTCGAATCGGCGCAGGCATAGACTTCCGCGAAAGCGCGGAGCTGCGAGTGCGACCCGAACATGAGATCGACGCGAGTAGCCGTCCACTTCGGCTGCTTCGTCTTGCGGTCGTGCCCTTCATACGTGCCGTCCTGAGCGGGCTTCCACTCGGTGTCCATGGTAAGCAGGTTGACGAAGAAGTCGTTGGTCAGCTTGCCGGGCGTTTTGGTGAGGAGGCCATGCTTCGAGCCGCCGTGGTTGGCGCCGAGGACGCGCAGGCCGCCGATCAGCACCGTGAGCTCCGGCCCCGTCAGCCGGAGCAGCTGCGCGCGGTCGATCATCGCCTCCTCCGGCTGGAGGAATTGGGGCCTGGCGCTGATGTAGTTGCGGAATGCGTCGGCGAGCGGCTCGAGCGGCGCGAAGGACGGCGCATCGGTCTGTGCCTGCGAGGCGTCCATGCGTCCCGGCGTGAACGAAACCTTCACGTCGACGCCGGCGTCCTTCGCCGCCTTTTCGACCGCGGCCGTGCCGCCAAGCACGATCAGGTCGGCGAGCGACACCTTCACGTCGCCCTTCTGCGCGCCGTTGAACCCGCTCCGGATCGCCTCCAGCTTGTCCAGCACCTTCGCGAGCTGCTGCGGCTGGTTGACCTCCCAGTCCTTCTGCGGAGCGAGGCGAACGCGCGCGCCGTTGGCGCCTCCGCGCTTGTCGGAACCACGGAAGGTTGACGCGGAAGCCCAGGCAGTTGCAACGAGATCGGAAACCGACAGACCGGAGGCGAGAATTTTCGCCTTCAGGTCGGTGATGTCCTTGTCGCCGATGAGCTCGTGGTTGATCGCCGGGATCGGGTCCTGCCAGATCAGCTCTTCCTTGGGCACGAGCGGGCCGAGATAGCGAACGCGCGGCCCCATGTCGCGGTGGGTGAGCTTGAACCAGGCGCGGGCGAAGGCATCGGCGAAGGCGTCGAAGTTCTTGTGGAAGCGCCGCGAGATTTTCTCGTAGGCCGGATCGAAGCGGAGCGCGAGGTCGGTCGTCAGCATGGTCGGCTTGCGGTGCTTCGCCGGGTTGTGCGCGTAGGGAATGGATTCCGGCGCGCCCTTGGCGACCCACTGGTAGGCGCCGGCGGGGCTCTTGGTGAGCTCCCATTCGAAGCCGAACAGGTTGTCGAAGAAGTAGCTGCTCCACTTGGTCGGCGTCTGCGTCCACGTCACCTCCGGGCCGCCGCCGATGGTGTCGTCGCCGAAGCCCGAGCCGTGGCTGCTCTTCCAGCCGAGGCCCTGGTCCTCGACGGCGGCGCCTTCCGGGTTCGCGCCGACCAGCGAGGGATCGCCGGCGCCGTGCGTCTTGCCGAACGAATGGCCGCCAGCGATGAGCGCGACGGTTTCCTCGTCGTTCATCGCCATGCGGAAGAACGTCTCGCGGATGTCCTTCGCCGCGGCGAGCGCATCCGGTTTGCCGTTCGGACCCTCGGGGTTGACGTAGATCAGGCCCATCTGCACCGCTGCGAGCGGGCTTTCGAGCTGGCGCTCGCCGCTGTAGCGGGAATCGCCCAGCCATGTGCCCTCGGGGCCCCAGTAGAGCTCTTCCGGTTCCCACACGTCGGTGCGGCCGCCAGCGAAGCCGAACGTCTTGAAGCCCATCGATTCCAGCGCGACGTTGCCGGTAAGGATCAGCAGGTCCGCCCACGAAAGCTTGCGGCCGTACTTCTGCTTGATCGGCCACAGCAGGCGACGCGCCTTGTCGAGGTTGACGTTGTCCGGCCACGAGTTCAGCGGCGCGAAGCGCTGCTGCCCGGCCCCGGCGCCGCCGCGGCCATCGGTGATGCGGTAGGTGCCGGCGCTGTGCCACGCCATGCGGATGAACAGCGGACCGTAGTGGCCGAAGTCTGCCGGCCACCAGTCCTGCGAGTCCGTCATGACGGCGCGCAGATCCGCGATGACTGCGTTCAGGTCGAGGCTCTTGAATTCGCTGGCGTAGTCGAACGCCTCGCCCATCGGGTCGGAAAGCTTCGAGTTGTGGTGGAGAACCTGAACGTCGAGCTGCTCGGGCCACCAGTCGCGATTGGAGGGGCCGCGATGGAAGGGACATTTGCCGGCGTCGTCGGATTTGGCGTCCATGATACTCGTGCCTCCTTGGAAGATGTGTTTGCGCTGCGTGCCGTCGACGGAGCGCTGCTCAGCGTTCACGGTGACAGCCGGCTGCGATAAAATCCAATCATATTGTGTCGCAGCGATGATCAGATATTCTTATTGTGATGATCACGCTCCGGCAGCTTCATTATTTCAGGACTCTGGCGACCACCGGTCACTTCGGCCGCGCCGCCGCGGCGGTAGGGATTTCGCAGCCCGCGTTGTCGATGCAGCTGCGCGAGCTGGAGGCCGAGCTCGGCGCGCCGCTAGTCGAACGGACAGCCGCGGGTGCGGAACTGACCAGCCTCGGCAGCGAAGTGGAGCGCCGTGCCGGAGATATTCTGGCGGCGGTGCGCGATCTGGAGGCGCTGGCCGAAAGCCGCCGCGGGGTGCTGAGCGGCCCCGTCGATCTCGGCGTCATCCCCTCGGTCGCGCCCTACCTGCTGCCGCAACTCCTCGCTCGCCTCGGCGCGGCGCATCCGCAGCTCAGCCTGCGCGTGCGCGAGACGACGACGGCGCAGCTCGTGAGCGAGCTCGTGGCGGGCGATCTCGACGCGATCGTGGTCAGCCTGCCGCTCGACAATGACCGGCTGGCGGAGCAGCCGGCGTTCCGGGACCAGTTCCTGCTGGCGGTGCCGGAGGGCTCGCCGCACGCGCAGCGGCGGCGTGCGAACCCCGACCTTATCGACACGAACGATCTCCTCCTGCTCGAGGACGGGCACTGCCTGCGCGACCAGGCGCTGTCCGTCTGCCATGCCGTCGATCCGAGACGCCTGCGGCGGGTGGGAGCGACCAGCCTGGCGACGATCATGCAACTGGTCGCGGCCGGGCAGGGCGTGACGCTCCTGCCGCGGATCGCGGTGGACGCGGGCGCGGCGGTGGACGGGCGGCTGAAGCTGGTGCCGTTCGCGCAGCCGGCACCCTACCGCACGATCGGGCTGGCGTGGCGCAAGCGCTCGCCGCGCGAACGCGATTTCCGCGTACTGGCAGGACTGGTGGCCGCTGCCGCATCCGGCCAGGAGGGCTGATTGCAAGGCGGACGGCTTGCCTGTGCGGCCCCGCCCGGCTACACAGCGGCCGCGTTGCCGAAAGAGAAGCAGGACCAGACAGAGCCATGGCCATCGAGCGTACATTTTCCATGATCAAGCCGGACGCGACCAAGCGCAACCTGACCGGCAAGATCAACGCAAAGCTCGAGGAGGCGGGGCTCAGGATTGTCGCGCAGAAGCGCGTGTGGATGAGCCGGTCGCAGGCGGAAGGTTTCTACGCCGTGCACAAGGCGCGCCCGTTCTTCGGCGAACTGGTCGACACGATGACGTCGGGTCCGACGGTTGTGCAGGTCCTGGAAGGCGAGAACGCGATCCTGAAAAACCGCGAAGTGATGGGCGCGACCGATCCGGCAAAGGCAGCTGCGGGCACCATCCGTAAGGAATTCGCCAACTCGATCGGCGAGAACTCGGTGCACGGTTCCGATGCGCCGGAGACGGCGCGCGAGGAAATCGCCTACTGGTTCTCGGGCGTCGAGATCGTCGGCTAGTTTTCCAACCCGACGGCTTCGTCGCCTAACGATCGCCATACTTCCTGACGAGCGTCCTGTTCCGGGCAAATCCGCAGGAGCAGGCGATGGGCGTGCATTTTGACGTCGTGCGGCGCGCGGGCGATTTGCTGGCCGCTGCGGGATCGGTGGAGCGGCGGCGGGCGGCGTTTCTTGGCGGCGTCAATTTCATTGCCGTAGCGCTCGGCATCGGCGCGCTGCATCTGGGCGGGGCGCTCGTCGGCAGTGGGGGAGATCATCAGCCGATGGTTGCGCCGCCGTCGCCGGATGCAATCGTGAAATCCGCGCAGACCCCGATATCCATACCGCGCCCGGCGCCCGTGGTGCTGGCGGCCGTGCCCGATGACCTCACCCTGTTTGCGGCGCCGGTGGTTTCACCGACCGTATTCGCGGCCGAGTCGGCATCCAGCGGCGGTGGCCTTTCGGCGCCGCCGGCAACCAGCCTCGGACCATCACCCGCTTCGGTGGTCGCGGAGATCGCGCCGCCGCCGGCAGTCGCGGTTCCGGAAGCCAAGGCGGTGACGAAACTTGCCACAACGGTCCATGCCGTTCATCACGCGGTCGCTGCCAATTTCGGTCCGCTCGCTCTCAGCGACGCGATGCTCGACGCGCCCGTAACCGTCGCCGCCGCCACGAACACGGGCGTGACAGCTGCCGCCAATAGCGTCGCGGCCACGGCGAACGGCGTCGCGGCAGCGGCGAACGGCGTCGCGGCGGGCGTGAGCGGGGTGGCGGCCGGTGTCGGCGCCGGTGTTGGCGCGACGGCGGCGGCAGCGGCAGGAACCGCCGCCGGTGTTGCCGGTGTCGCCTCTTCGGCCGCGGCGGGCGTGTCTGCGGGCGTCAGTTCGGCTGCGGCAGGCGTGTCCGCCGGCGTCGGCGCCGCCGCCGGAGCGCGCTGACCAGGACGCGAGATCAGCGTTTAGGGCTGCGGGCGGTCCAGCGATCGACTCGCTTCAGGTCGGACTCGCGAGACTGAACCCAAGTGTGCTCACCGCCTTTTGCGGGATGCTCTTTCTTCCAGAAAGGGGCGCGGGTCTTCAGGTAATCCATCAGGAATTCGGCGGCGGCGAAAGCCGCCTCGCGGTGGGCCGAAGCCGTCGCGACGAGGACGATGTCGTCGCCCACGGGTATGGTGCCGACGCGATGGATGACGGTCACGGCTGAGACCGGCCAGCACGCGACCGCCTCGTCGACGATGTGCGCGATTTCGGTTTCCGCCATGCCCGGATAGTGCTCGATCTCGAGTGCGGCGAGACGACCGGCTTCGTCGCGGCAGATGCCGGAGAAGGTGACCACTGCGCCCACCCCCGACGTCCGCTTCAGCCGCGCGATCTCGCCGGCCTCGTCGAAGGGCTCGGGACCGATGCGGATCATGACGTCTGGCACGATCAACCTCCGGTCATCGGCGGGAAAAGCGCCACCTCTTTTGCACCCGCGAGCGCGGTCTCGGGACGGGCGTGCACGTGATCGATCGCGACGCGGATCGCGCGCGGCTCGGCCAGCGCGTGCTCATATTCGGGGCCGCGCAGCTTCAGCCATGCCAGGAGATCGCCGGCGGTGGCGACCGAATCCGGCAACGCGACTTCTTCGCCGTTTCGCCCGATGCGCTCGCGCACCCACGCGAAATAGACGAGCTTCACGACTGCTTTTCTTCCATCAGGTGGCGGATGCCGGCGCGGAAGTAGTCATAGCCCGTGTAGAGCGTGATCAGCGCCGAAATCCAGAGGAGCAAAAGGCCGACGTAAGTGATGAGGCCGTAGTCGCCGAAGTAGTAACGGAACAGCCGGTCGCCCGCCGGGCCGATGAGAAGGAAGCCGATGGCGACCATCTGCAGCGTGGTCTTGTACTTGGCGACGCGGGTGACGGGAACGCGAACGCGCAGGCCGGCAAGAAATTCGCGCAGGCCGGAAACGGAAATCTCGCGCGTGAGGATGACGATGGCGGCGAGCAGCGACCAGCCGCTGATCGTGTGCTCGGAGACCAGCAGCATCAGTGCGGTTGCTACCAGAAGCTTGTCGGCGATCGGATCGAGCATGAGGCCGATGGCCGACTGCTGATGCCAGGCGCGGGCCAGATAGCCGTCGAAGAAATCGGTGATGGTGGCGAACATGAAGACGGCGAAGCTCAGCCAGCGCCCGGCGTAGCTCTCGATGTAAAAGCAGAGCACCAGGGCGGGCACGGCAAGCACACGCGCGTAGGTCAGGAGGTTAGGCAGCGCGAGGGTATGCCGGTCCGAGCCGCGCGGAACGGCGGTGATCGGTTCGTCGTAGTATTGGCTGTCGTCCATGCCCCATCCTAGCCAGCGGCCGCCGCGAAGGCGACCCATGTAAAATAGGGCGCCTTATTCGGCAGTTTCATGAAAGTGGCCGTGAATTATTCGAGCCATCTCGTCGGAAATGCCGGGAACGGCCCGTAAATCGGCAATTCCGGCCCGGCTGACAGCCTTGGCCGTGCCGAAATGGTGAAGGAGCGCGCGTTTCCGGGTCGGGCCGATGCCGGCGATTTCATCAAGCGGATTGCGGGCAATATCGGATTTCCGGCGGGCGCGATGGCTGCCGATGGCGAATCGGTGGGCTTCGTCCCGCAGGCGCTGGATGAAATAGAGCACCGGGTCGCGGGTCGGCAGCATAAAGGGCTCCCGGCCGGCCATGTAAAACGTCTCCCGGCCGGCATCGCGGTCCGGGCCCTTGGCCACGCCGATCAGTGGAATATCGTTGATGCCGAGCTCGGCCAGCGTCTCGGTGACCGCGGCGAGTTGTCCGCGGCCGCCATCGATGAACACAAGATCGGGCCACGGTCCGGGCGCCTCGTCGTCCTGCTCGACCGCAGGATCGCGGGGCGCCTCACGCATCAGGCGTGAGAAGCGGCGGCCGAGAACCTCGCGCATCATGCCGTAGTCGTCGCCGGGAGTGATGTCGGCGGAGCGGATGTTGAACTTGCGGTACTGGCCTTTCATGAAACCATCAGGTCCGGCGACGATCATGGCGCCGACGGCGTTGGTGCCCATGATGTGGCTGTTGTCGTAGACCTCGATGCGCCGCGGCGCATCGGACAGGCCAAAGTGCTCGGCGAGTCCGGCGAGAAGCGTGTGCTGCGTGCTCGACTCCGCGAGCTGGCGGCCGAGCGCATCGCGGGCGTTGGTCAGCGCGTGCTGGACGAGTTCGCGCTTCTCGCCGCGTTCGGGCACCGTGACGCTTACCTTGCGATCGCTGCGTTCGCTGAGGGCTTCCTCGAGCAACGCCCGCTCCTCGATCTCGTGCGACAGCAGGATGAGCCGCGGCGCCGGCTTGTCGTCGTAGAACTGGGCGAGGAAGGCGCCGAGCACCTCGCCCGCCTCCAGCGCGCGGTCGGCGCGCGGAAAGTAGGAGCGGTTCCCCCAGTTCTGTCCGGTGCGGAAGAAGAACACCTCGATGCAGGTGTGACCGCCTTCCTGGTGGACGGCGAAGACGTCCGCCTCGTCGACGGTCTGCGGGTTGATGCCCTGGTGTGTCTGTACGAGGGAGAGCGCCGCGAGCCGGTCGCGGTAGCGGGCGGCAGCCTCGAAATCGAGCCGTTCGGCGGCGGCCGCCATGTCCTTGCGGATGGTGTCGCGAACGGCGTGGCTACGGCCGGAAAGAAAGTCGTTCGCCTCCGCAACCAGCCCGGCGTATGCCTCAAACGAGATCTCGCCCGTGCACGGTGCCGAGCAGCGCTTGATCTGGTAGAGCAGGCAGGGCCGAGTGCGGCTTTCGAAGACCGCATCGGAACAGGAGCGCAGCAGGAACGCCCGCTCCAGCGCGTTGATTGTGCGGCCGACGGCGCCGGCCGACGCGAACGGTCCGAAGTAGCTGCCTTTCCGCGTCCGGGCGCCGCGATGCTTGGCGAGTTGCGGTGCCGGGTGATCGCCGGTGATGAG
>CAYOUO010000361.1:0-4656 GCA_964407155.1 uncultured Hyphomicrobiales bacterium
CTCGATCATGCCGGACGCGAGGCCGCGCTCGACCTTCTCGGCCTGCATCATGTCGTAGAGCGCGTCGTACAGCGGCCGCAGATACGGATCGACCTTCTCGCGCATGTCGCCGGGCAAGAACCCGAGGCGCTCGCCGGCCTCGACTGCCGGGCGGGAGAGAATGAGGCGATCGACTGCCCCCCGCTCGAGCATCTGTGCGGCATAGGCCACGGCGAGGTAGGTCTTGCCGGTGCCCGCCGGTCCGACGCCGAAGATCAGCTCGGCACGGTCGAAGGCGCGGATGTAGGCGTCCTGCATCGGCGTGCGCGCCACCACAGTGCGCCGGCGCGTGCCGACCTGCGCCATCGCGAGCCGGCCACGTGGCTCCAGGCTCGGCAGGTGCATTTGCTCCTCGCTCGCGGTCGCCATGCGGATCGCGCCATCGACGTCGCCAGAGCCGATGTTGTGCCCCGACTGCAGGCGCACGTAGAGCATGTCGAGGGCGAGACGCGCGCGGGCGAGCGCATCCGGCGCGCCGCGGAGCGTGACCTGATTGCCGCGAGCGATCGCTTCGACGCCGAGCCGTTGCTCGATGGCGGCGAGATTCTGGTCGAACTCGCCGAAGAGCTCCTGGATGAGCCGGTTGTCGTCGAAGGCAACGACGATGTGCTCGCGATCGTCGCTGCCGCCGGGCGGTGTAAAATCCTGCCGTACGGTCACGAGGCGATCTCCGCGGCAACTTTTTCCGCCGGCGCACGATGCGCAGTGCCGCGGCCGACGCCGGCGGCCAGTGTTCCGAACAGGCTGTTGGCCACAGCGCCCGTCAGCGTCACCGGCGCGATCTCGCCGATCAGCGACGGCGGCGCCTCGATATGGACCGGCATCAGCCACGGTGCTCGGCCAACGATCTGGCCGGGATGACGACCGGCGCGCTCGAACAGCACGTCGACGGTAAGACCGACGCGCGAGCGGAGGAACGCCGCAGCGCGCCCATCGATCACCGCCTGCAGGCGATAGAGGCGCTCGTTCTTCGTCGACTCGGGCACCTGATCGGTTTTCGCAGCGGCGGGCGTGCCAGGACGCGGACTGTACTTGAAGGTGAAGGCGGCCATGTAATCGATCTCGTCGACCAGCGAGAGGGTATCGGCGAAATCGGCAGCGCTCTCGCCGGGGAATCCAACGATGAAATCGCTCGCCAGCGCGATATCGGGACGGGCGCGGCGAATGCGCTCGACCAGCTTCAGGTAATCGGCGCGGGTATGGCGACGATTCATGGCGTCGAGGATGCGATCGGAGCCCGATTGCACGGGCAAGTGCAGATAGGGCATCAGCAGATCAAGATCGCGATGCGCGGCGATGAGATCGTCACTCATGTCGCGCGGATGACTGGTGGTGTAGCGCAGGCGATCGATGCCGGAAATTTCTGAGAGACGGAAAAGCAGGCGGCCGAGGCCCATGTCGCCATCGTGCCAGGCATTGACGTTCTGGCCGAGCAGTGTCAGCTCGCGCACACCCGCGCCGGCCAGCCGCTCCGCCTCGGCGATGATTGCGGTCGCAGGGCGGGACACCTCGGCGCCGCGTGTGTAGGGAACGACGCAGAACGTGCAGAACTTGTCGCAGCCTTCCTGCACGGTGAGGAACGCAGAAACGCGCCTGCTCTTCTCTGCCCCGCGAGCTTCGCCCAGCCGATCGAGCGTGCCGAATTTCCCCGCGACGTCGAAGTCGGTCTCGACCACGGCGCTGCCTCGTGAGGCCGTCGCGATCAACTCGGGCAGGCGCTGGTAGGACTGCGGACCGACCACCAGATCGACACCGCGAGCACGGCGGACGATTTCGCCGCCTTCGGCCTGGGCGACGCAGCCGGTGACGCCGATCATCATGGAACCTCGTCCGGCGGCAGCGCGCTCGTCCTTCAGTTCTTTCAGACGGCCGATCTCCGAATAGATCTTATCGGCAGCATGCTCGCGGATATGGCACGTATTAATGAGAACGAGATCCGCGGCTTCGGCGGTCTCGGCTGCAGAGTATCCAGCGCGCACCAGGACGTCCGTCATCCGTTCGGAATCGTAGACGTTCATCTGACAGCCGTAGGTCTTGATGAAGACTTTTTTCAGGTCCTCGCCTTCGCCGTTCATGCTCTGGACTTATGTGGCCACGACCGTCAGCCGGCCATCAGGAAAAGGTCATCGCGAGTGTTCTGATTACCCGCTTTCAGCGGTCCTGAGAATAGCCGTGATCGATGGCCGAAGCGTGACAGGCCAGTTAAGTGGCTGAAATCGCATCACTTCTTGCCGGACTTCGGGGCGTTGAGCGGGACGCCATAAAGTTCGAGCCGGTGATCGACCAGCCGGAAACCGAGGCGCTCGGCCATGGCCTGCTGCAAACGCTCGATCTCCTCGTCGCGAAACTCGATGACGTTGCCGGTCCTCAGGTCGATGAGATGATCGTGATGCTCGTCGGGAACCGGCTCGTAGCGCGACCGGCCGGCACCAAAATCGTGGCGAGCGATGACGCCGGCGTCCTCGAACAGCTTTACCGTGCGGTAGACGGTGGCGATCGAAATGCGCGGGTCGACAGCCGAGGCACGGCGATAGAGTTCTTCGACGTCCGGATGGTCGGTCGCGCCCTCGAGAACGCGGGCAATGACGCGACGCTGCTCGGTCATGCGCATGCCCTTGGCAATGCACATTTCCTCGAGGCTCTGGGGTTTCGCTTCGGCCACCTTAGCCCTCGCTCAGCTGCCCCGCCATCCGCTAACGGACTTGCAGGCGCATGACAAGCGCCGTTCCGTCGCCTGCGTGCGGCGCAGCATAATAGTTGCGGCGTTCGCCGACGACGGCGAAGCCGAGCTTGCGATAGAGGCCGACTGCGGCGGAATTCGCACGATCGACCTCCAGAAAAAGCGTCGCGATATGCTCGCGGTAAAGGCGGCGCAGCACGTCGTCCATCAGCAGGCGCCCGTAACCGCGGCGGCGATGACCGGCGCGCACCGCGATAGCAAGAATTTCCGCCTCGCCGGCGGTGAAGCGGACCAGCACGAACGCGACGAGGCGCGAGGGTCCGACGAGAGGGCGGAGGCGCACACCGAGCGCAAACACGGTCGGTTCGGACAGGAGCGACAGAAAATCGTCCGCACTCCAGTTGCGGCGGAATGCATCACGATGAATTTCGGCAAGCACCGCGGCGTCGCGCGGTGACAATCCCTCGACAACGGGATTGTGGAAGAGGCGCGCGATCATGGGCGGTGCGGAAGCGCGGCCGCGGACTGTGGCTTGGCATCGGGTGCGCGCAGATAGAGCGGAGCCGGCGAAGCGGTAGCAGGCGCGATAATCGTCGCCAGGCGGGCCAGCGCCGAAACATTCGCAACAGCATGACGATGGGCGACAGGAAGCGGCGAAGCCAGGATAGCCAGAACGTCATCGGCTCCGAACCCGGCGAGAACGAGATCGCCTCTATCCTGCGCGAGATGCTGCCGGGCGAGCGCTGCAAAGCCTTCCGCGGTCGCGGCGCGTGGCGGCGCCAATTCGCTTCCATCGGCGGCATAAACGGCGCCGTAGAGTTCGCTGCGGCCGGCGGCGAGAACGGCGAGCACCGGACGCGCGCCAGCAAGTGCGCGCGCTTCCTCGGCGTGAACAGCGAGCGTGCCGATGCCGATCGCGTGCTGGCCGAGAGCGAGTGCAAGCCCGCGTGCCGCGGCGACGCCGACGCGCACGCCGGTAAACGATCCCGGACCCACGGTGACGGCGATGCGGTCCAGGTCAGAGACGGCCAGCCCGCCTTCGGCGAGCGCCCGGGCAATCAGCTCGAAAAGGATTTCGGCATGGCCGCGACCGACAATTTCCGAGCGCACAACGACGCGGTCGCCGTTGGCAACGGCGACCGAGCAGGCATCCGACCCGGTGTCGATTGCAAGCAGACGCATGCCGAGAGAGGCAGCGCTCCCTCTAATCGCGGTTCAGGCCGCCACTTCCTGAATCTCGCGCACCTCGGGAACGAAGTGGCGGAGCAGCTTCTCGATACCGTGCTTCAGCGTCGCGGTCGAGGACGGACAGCCGGCGCACGAGCCGCGCATGTTGAGATAAACGACGCCGTCGCGGAAACCCTGGAAGGTGATGTCGCCGCCGTCGTTGGCGACGGCCGGGCGCACACGCGTCTCGATCAGCTCCTTGATGACGGCGACGGTCTCGGCATCTTCCGGCGCGAAGCTCTCGGCGCCGGCAGCCTGTGCCTGCCGCGTCACCGGCATGCCCGACATGAAGTGCTCCATGATGGCACCTAGGACGGCCGGCTTCAGATGAGCCCATTCGCCATCGGTTTTCGTCACCGTAATAAAGTCGGAGCCCAGAAAGACGCCCCCAACGCCTTCGACCGCGAACAGGCGCTCGGCCAGCGGCGAGGCGCCGGCTTCATCGACGCTGCGGAACTCGGCGGAACCGTCGGGCAGCACCGGCTGGCCGGGCAGGAACTTGAGACTCGCCGGATTCGGCGTCATTTCGGTCTGGATGAACATGAGACGTTCCACGCCTTTCAAGGGGGCGGTCAGCACTATGAACCAGGGATTTAGGCCCCTCGGCAGCCAACATCAAGCGGAGCGATGACGGGCGCGGATGAGGCCGTAGACACTGATCGCCGCCCAGAAGGCCACAATGACCGTGGATGGCAGGTTCCTCTCGGCAT
>CAYOUO010000362.1:0-14493 GCA_964407155.1 uncultured Hyphomicrobiales bacterium
CAGGACGGCGTCGACGGTGAGCGGGTCGCGCTTCCATTTGAACCACGGGCCCTTCGGCCGGCCCGGCTCATAGACCGAGTCACAGCGCTTCAGCATGACGCCTTCGATTACCGGGTCGGGAGGTGCGCCGCGTAGTGACGCCAGCTCTTGGCCGTCGCGATAGGCCAAAAGCGGCGACAGGTCGATGCGCCGCGCCAGCGAGCGCGCAACGAGTTTCTGCAGCCGCGCCCGGCGCTCGCGAAAGGTGAGGGCGCGGATGTCGTCGGTCCCGTCGACGAGGCAATCGTACGCGCGCAGGAACGCCGGATGGCTCTCCATAAGTTTGCTCGTGACGGTCTTGCGGTTCAGCCGCTGCTGGAGATCGCTGAACGATCCAAGGGCGAAGCCTGACTCCTGCCACGCCCCGATGAGGAGCTCGCCGTCGATCGCGCCCTCGAAATCGAGGCCGGCGACCAGGTCAGGAAAGGTGTGCGAGATGTCGTCGCCGGTGCGGGTGTAGAGACGTTTGACGCCGCCGTCGTTGACGGCCTGGACGCGGATGCCGTCCCATTTCCACTCCGCGGCGTAGGCTTCGGGGTGGATGGCTTTCAGCTCCTCGTCGGCGATCGCGTGCGACAGCATGACCGGGCGGAACGGGGCGCGTATCCGGCTCTCCGGTTTCGGTCCCCGGCCTTCCAGCCACGCGAAGAGATCGCGATAGGGCGGCTCGAGGCCGTGCCATAGCTCCTCGATCTCGTTGGTTTCGCGGCCGCCGAGATCGGCTAGCGCCTGTTTGGCGAGGCGCGCCGACACACCGATCCTGAGGCCGCCTGTGACCAGCTTGATCAGCGTCCAGCGCCCGGTGGGGTCGAGGGCGTCGAGCCAGCCTTCGATCAGGCGCGGGCCTTCGCTGCGCGAGGCGGCCTGCAGGCTCTCCACCACCGTTGCCAGGCGCGGCGAGGGAGCAGCGGATGCTGGCGCCGGCCAGATGAGGGAAATGGTCTCGGCGAGATCGCCGACGTAGTCGTACGAGTAGGCGAACAGGACCGGGTCGACGCGCGCTTCGACGAGCGCGCGCAGCATGGCGGGCTTGACGCTCGGAATGCTCAGATCGCCGGTGAGCGAGGCCAGCGCATAGCCGCGCTCGGGGTCGGGCGTGGCGCGAAAATAGTCGGTCATCAGGCGGAGCTTCGCGTTCCGTTGCGGGCTCAGCACAATGCGGTCGAGAAGTGCGGCAAACGCTTGCATGGGCCCTTCTATTTAGGCATGCCGGAGCGTCCGGGAAACATGGCGGCGCCCGATGGCGCGACCCGGGACAGGCGAACGATGACTGTCGATCAGGCTTCTCCCGCTGCGGCCGGTCTCCGGCGCAATGCGCTCACTTGGTATTCCTACCTCAGCCTCGGGTTCTTCACCTATCTGAACGGCGTGCAGGGCAACGTCATCCCGTTTCTGCGCGCCGAGTTCGGGCTGACCTACGGCGAAGTCAGCCTGCATCCGAGCGCGCTGGCCGTGGGCTCCCTGCTGGTCGGCATGGCCGGCGAGCCGGTGCTTCGCCGCTTCGGGCGCCGGCGCATGATGATGGTCGCGTTGGTCGGCGGCTGCCTCGGCCTCCTCGCCCTGTCGCTGGCCAGGGCGTCCTGGCAGAGCGTCGGCGCCTGCCTGCTGATGGGGTGCACCGGCGCCTTCATTCCGGCGATCACATCGGCAGTTCTGGCCGAGACGCACGCCGACCGCCGCGATATCGTCTACGCCGAGGCGAACGCGCTCTGCTACGTCTTCGCCATTGCCTCGCCGGTCCTTGCCTGGCTCGCCGTTTCGCTCGGTCTGAGCTGGCGCTGGGTGCCGGCCGCCGGGGCGGCGATGAGCCTGGTGATGCTCGCCGCGTTTTTCCGCACTCCGGTGCCTGATGCCAGCCCTGGCGCGGCCAGCGCACCCGCGCGGCGGTTGCCGCCGGCGTTCTGGGCCTATTGGCTGATGCAGCTTTTCGCCGTGGCGACGGAATTCTCGTGTCTGCTATGGGGCCCCAGTTATTTCGCGCAGGTCATGCACCTGCCGCAATCGCTGGCGGCGCTCGCCGGCGGCGCGTTCTTCATCGGCATGCTCGCCGGCCGGACGGCGAGCCTCCGGCTGCTCCGCCTGTTTTCGCTGCGCGACCTGACGATGGGCGCCGTGACGACCGGGCTGATTGGCTTCGCCGCGTACTGGGCGACACCGGTGGCCGCCATCAGTGTCGCCGGGCTTTTCGTCATCGGTCTCGGTGTGGCGATGCTGTTTGCCCTGGCGCTCGGCTTCGCGATGACCGCGGCCGGCGGCGGTGCGCGCGCCGCTGCGCGGATGATCATCGCCCCGGGTATCGCCGTTCTGCTCAATCCGCCTCTGCTCGGCACGATCGCCGATCATGCCGGGCTGTGGCTGGCGCAGATCGCCATCCCGGTCTTCCTCGCGCTTGTCGCGGTAACATTCTTCGCCGGGCAAAGGCTGACGCGGCGAATGAACTAGCCCCAGCGGCTTTTCATGCGCTGACGGACGTCGATCGGTGCCGCGGTGGGGCGCGCTTGCGCTGCGACCCGGGCCGGCGCCCACAGGCGCGGCTGGAAATGCACGAGCAGCTTCTCGGGAATGAAGCGCGTGCGCTGGGCGTAGAGATGGCGATCGCCGTTGCGGCGCTGCTGGGTAACGTAGCAGCGCTGCGGCACCATGATGTCGAGCGTGTCCTTCGCGCGGGTCATGGCGACGTAGAGCAGGCGCCGCTCCTCCTCCAGCTCGGCGGTGGTGCCGGCAGCGAGATCGGACGGGATGGCGCCGTCGATGGCGTTGAGCAGATAGACCGACTTCCATTCCTGCCCCTTCGCCGAATGGATGGTCGAGAGGATGAGGTAATCCTCGTCAAGCATGGGCGCGCCGGAGTTGTCGCTCACCGCATCCGGCGGATCGAGGGTGAGCTCGGTGAGGAAGCGCTGGCGCGAGGGATAGCCGACCGCGATCTGTTCGAGCTGGAGAAGATCGGCACGGCGGATGACCGCATCGTCGTGAAGGCGCTCGAGGTGCGGCTCGTACCAGAGACGCGCGCGCTCGATCTCCGCCGGCCAGCCGGCCTCGGCGCGGGAAAGCGTGGCTGCGAGCTCGGCGAACGCGGGCCAGTCCGCCCTGGCGCGCGCGGGCGGCTGGCAGGCCGCCAGCGCGTCGGCGGGATTCGCGGCGTTGCCAAGCCGGTCGAGCAACTCGGCCGCCGTCGAGGGGCCGACGCCGGGCAGAAGCTGGAGCACGCGGAACCCGGCAACGCGATCGCGCGGATTCTCGGCGAAGCGCAACGTCGCCAGCACGTCCTTGACGTGAGCGGAATCGAGAAACTTCAGGCCGCCAAATTTCACGAACGGAATGTTGCGGCGCGTGAGCTCGATCTCGAGCTGGGCGCTGTGACTGGATGAGCGGAACAGCACCGCCTGCTGCTTCAGCGCGGTGCCCTGCTCGCGATACTCGAGGATGCGGGTGACGACGTAGCGGGCCTGATCGGCCTCGTCCGCGACGACGACCAGCGCCGGCCTGTCGCTGCCGCGCCGGTCCGTCCACAGGTCCTTGGTGTAGCGCTCCTCGGCGAGCGCGATGACGGCGTTGGAGGCTGCGAGAATGGGTGCAGTCGAGCGGTAGTTCTGCGCCAGCGTGATGATTTCCGCCGGCGGCGAATATTGCCGCGGGAAGTCGAGGATGTTGCGGACGGTCGCGGCGCGAAAGGAATAGATCGACTGGGCATCGTCACCGACCACGACCACGCCCCGGCCATCGGGCTTCAGCGCCGCAAGGATCGACGCCTGCAGGCGGTTCGTGTCCTGGTACTCGTCGACGAAGATATGGTCGAAGCGCGCCGACAGATCGGCAGCGATCCCGCCATCCTCCATCATCGTCGACCAGTAGAGCAGGAGGTCGTCGTAATCGAGCACGTTCTGGCTCTGCTTCGCCTCGACGTACGCCTTGAACAGGCGCTTCAGCTCCTTCTCCCACGCCACGCACCACGGAAAGACCTGCGGCAGCACGTCGTCGAGATCGCGTTCCTCGTTGACCGAGCGCGAGTAGATCGCGAGGCAGGTGCCCTTCGTCGGAAATCGCGTCTCCAGATGCGAGAAGCCGAGCTCGTGGCGGACGAGGTTCATCAGGTCGGCCGAATCCTCGCGATCGTGAATGGTGAACGACGGTTCGATGCCGATCGCGGCGGCGTATTCGCGGAGCAGGCGCGCGCCGATACCATGAAAGGTCCCCGCCCAGTCGAGCGCGGCAGCGGCATTATCGACGCCGAGCGCGCCGGCGGCGATGCGCTCCACGCGGCGCGCCATTTCGGATGCAGCCCGGCGCGAGAACGTCATCAGCAGCAGGCGCTGCGGATCGGCGCCGTTCACCAGGAGATGCGCGACCCGATGGGCGAGCGTGTTGGTCTTGCCGGACCCGGCGCCGGCGATGATCAGCAGCGGCCCGGCCGGCGCGGCGCCTTTTGCCACGCCGTACTCAACGGCGCGGCGCTGGTCGGGGTTCAGGCGGTCGAGGTAGGCGGCCATTTCGGCTTGCGAATCAATCCGTTCGGGTTGAGTGGCAGAAGAGCCGTTTCACGCTTTGTTCGCAAGGATGGAGGCGCGGCCGAGTGGGCCGACGGAACTCCCCGAACCCGGGCGGCATTATTTCCGATGTCGTGGCTGCAATTCGGGGAGATTGAGATGTCGCAGAAAGATGGAAATCACGGAAACGACAACCAGGCGGCCCCGCGCAAGCGCGAGCGGGACAACGGGCCCAAGCCTCTCATCGAGGAAGTCGAGGAGGAGATGGAGGACCAGGACATTCCGGTGGAGACCGGGGTTAGGCCCGCGAACGAAAAACGGTGACGGGATAAGCGCCGACAGCGGGCGCCTCAGGCATCTTCGTCTTCGTCGTAGCCGACCATGTGCAGGGGTTTCGCCGGAATGCCGGCGAGTCCGCACCAGCGCACCAGAGCCTCTTCGCGGCCGTGGGTGACCCACACTTCCCGTGGCTCGACCTCGTGTATGGTTGCCGTCAATTCATCCCAGTCCGCGTGATCGGAAAGGATGATCGGCAGCTCCACGCCGGCCTGCTTGGCGCGCTGGCGGATGCGCATCCATCCCGAAGCAACGGCAGGAACGGGTTCGGGAAAGCGGCGCGCCCAGCGTTCGGTGATCTCGCCGGGCGGGCACACGATTACCGCGCCCGCGAAATCGCCGCGCGTGCCGGCTGAGAGCGTAGCAGGCGCCAGCGGTCCGAGCGCAATGCCCTCGGCCTCGTAAAGCTGGCAAAGCTTCTCCATCGAGCCGTGGAGATAAACGGGGCGGTCGTAGCCGGCGTCGCGCAGCATGCGGATGACGCGCTGGGCTTTGCCGAGCGAATAGGCGCCGACCAGATGGGCGCGCTCGGGGAATTGCTGGAGGGACGTCAGCAGCTTCCGGATTTCGCCTTCAGCGGGAGGATGGCGAAACACCGGCAGCGCGAACGTGGCCTCGGTGATGAAGATATCGCACTTCACCGGCACGAACGGCAGGCACGTCGGATCCGGGCGGCGCTTGTAGTCGCCGGAAGCGACGATCCTCAGTCCCTCGGCCTCGACGACGATCTGGGCGGAGCCGAGTACGTGGCCCGCCGGTTGGAACGTCACACTCACCCCGCCGACGTCGACCGTCTCGCCAAGCGTGGCGATCTGCGTGCGCCCGGCGAAGGCCTCGCCATAGCGCGCCGCCATGATCTTCAGCGTCTCCGCGGTTGCCATGACGGCCGTGTGGCCGGCGCGGGCATGGTCCGAATGGCCGTGCGTGATCAACGCGCGCGCCACCGGCACGGTCGGGTCGATGTGAAAATCGCCCGGTGGGCAGTAGAGACCCTGCGGCGTCGGGATGAGCAGATCGTGGGGGCGCATCCCCGCCAATATAGGTCTGCGCTGCACGGCGCACGACCCTGAAGCTGCGACCGTCGGGCTACGAGACAGCTACCGGCAGGAAGCTATCGGCCTGGGCCCGTGCCCACTCCGCCGCGAGCGGGCCCTTTTCGCTGCCGTCCGCGAGCGCGTCGGGCCGCACGGGCACGTGGACCTCGTCGCCGTGGATCACCTTGCCGTCCTCGCGGCGGAACTGGAGGTGGCGCGGCGTGAGTTCGCGCGGGTGAGCAAGGCCGGCCGCGCCCAGCAGATCGGCGACGGCGCGCAGGGTGTTGCGGTGAAAATTGGCGACGCGCTCGGCCTTTATCGGGACCACCACCGCCCGCTGGCGCAGGCTGTCCTGCGTGGCAATGCCCGTCGGGCAGCGATTGGTGTGACGCGAGCGCGACTGGATGCAGCCGGTGGCGAACAGGAAGCCGCGCGCGACCATGGCGAAATCCGCGCCGAGCGCATAGACCCGGCAGAGGTCGTAGCCGGTGATGAGCTTGCCGCTGGCGCCGACGCGGATGCGGTCGCGGAGCCCCGCGCCGACGAGCGCATTGTGAACGAACGTCAGGCCGTCGATCAGCGGCAGGCCGACGTGATTGGAGAGCTCCGGCGGTGCCGCGCCGGTACCGCCTTCGGTACCATCGACGACGATGTAATCCGGCGTCACGCCGCCTTCGAGCATCGCTTTGGTCATCGCCAGAAATTCGTAGCGATGGCCGACGCAGAGCTTGATGCCGATCGGCTTGCCGCCTGACAGCTCGCGCAACCGCGCGATAAACGCCACCAGCTCGCGCGGTGTCGAGAAGGCGCGGTGAGCGGGCGGCGACACGCAATCCTCGTCGCGGCCGACGCCGCGCGTGGCCGCGATTTCCTCGCTGATCTTCGCCTTGGGCAGCACACCCCCGTGACCGGGCTTGGCGCCCTGACTGAGCTTGATCTCGATCATTTTCACCGAGGTCAGGCTGGCGTTGGCGACAAACCGCTCCGGATCGAAATTTCCGGCGCGGTCGCGGCAACCGAAATAGCCCGTTGCCACCTGCCAGATCAGATCGCCGCCGGGCTTGCGATGATAGGGGCTGATCGAGCCCTCGCCGGTGTTCTGCGCGAACCCGCCCATCGCGGCGCCCGTATTGAGCGCGAGGATGGCGTTGGCGCTGATCGCGCCGAAGCTCATGCCGGAGATGTTCACCACCGAGGCGAGGTAGGGCTGACGGCAGTCGGGTCCGCCGATGACGATGCGGAAATCGCAGTCGTCGATCTCGCGCGCCCGGATCGAATGGCAGATCCAGCCGTGGCCCGGCTGGTTGACGTCGATGATGGTGCCGAAGGGGTGGCTCGAATGGATGTTCTTCGACCGGCGATAGGCGACGTTGCGCTGCTCCCGGCTGAACGGCACCGGATCGCGGTCGTCTTCGATCAGGTATTGGCGGACCGAGGGCCGCAGTTCCTCGAAGACGTACCGGATATGTCCGAGGATCGGATAATTGCGCAGGATCGCATGGTGCGGCTGGACGACGTCAAAGACGCCGAGGACCGTGAGCGGGAGCAGAATGAGCAGCGGCCAGAGAAACGCGGTCGTGGCGGACACGCCCGCCACGCAGGCCAGCGCGAGCACGACGACAAGCGCGAACGTGGCGTAGCGCCAGATGTGGTGCACGTGATCCCCCTGCCGCATCCATAGCCGGCGAACGTGACAGTTCTGTCGCGGCGGTGGGGACTTCAGCCGCGCTGCAGCACAGCGGCCCGCGGGCGGAGGACGAGCACCGCAAGGCCGAGAAGAATGAGCGCCATGCCGGCGAGCCGGGTCGCGCTGAAACGCTCGCCGAGAAGAAGCGCCGCCGAGATCGTTCCGGTGACGGGGACCAGCAGGGCGAACGGCGCCACGGTCGGCGCCGGGTAGAGCTTCAGCAGCACTGCCCAGGCCGCATAGCCAAACGTGGTCGAGACGAAGGCGATGTAGAGGACGGCACCTACGCCGGGCCAGTTCAGGTTGAACACGGCGTGGTTGATTTCCGCCGGCCCTTCGAAGAGGAGCGAAAGGCCGAGCAGCGGCAGGATCGCCAGCAGCGAGAGCCATGACGTGAACGGCAGCATGTCCGTCGGCTGGATGCGCCGGATGAGGACGTTGCCGATCGACCAAGATACGGCCGAGGCGAGCGCGAGCAGCAATCCGGGCACGGTCACGCCGCTGGTGCCGACCGTCGACGCGATGACGGCAAGGCCGACGAAAGTGATCGCCGCCCCGGCGATCTGACGGCGGTCCGGATATTCGTTGAGAGCCACGGCGGCGATGCCGATGGTGATGAAGGCCTGAACCTGCAGAACGATCGACATCACCCCGGCGGGCATGCCGATGGCCATCGCCGGCAGCGAGAAGGCGAACTGGCCGACGAACAGCGTGGCACTCAGCGCCATCATGGTCGTCCAGCGAATGGCCGGGCGCGGCAGCACCAGAGCGGGCAGCGCGGCCAGGAAAAAGCGGACAGCGGCGAGGAAGATCGGCGGGAAGTGACGTAACCCCACCGCGAAAACCACGAAATTCAGCCCCCAGATCACGGAGAGAATGACGGCAAGGAGAATGTGGCGCGGCTGCATTGAAGCGTATTCGGCGGGGAGACGGCGGGCGTGAGCGGGCACCGACCTTATGCGCTACCGCGGCCGGCGACGCCAGCCGGCCGGCGCGGGTTTCGAACCCGATGCTGGACGGCACGGGGAGCGAACGCTACGCCTGATCCGTGACCGCCCGCACCACCCGCAAAACCTCCTCTGCCGATCTGCTTCCTCCGCAGTTCTCCGCGTGGTTCGCGGCGAAGGGCTGGGCGCCGCGTCCGCATCAGCTGGCGCTGCTGGCAAAGACCGCGGCCGGGCGCTCGACCCTGCTCATCGCGCCCACCGGCGCCGGCAAGACGCTGGCGGGCTTCCTGCCCAGCCTGGTCGCGCTTTCCGAACGGCGCGACAGGGCGCCGGTCGGCGGTCGCGGCATCCACACGCTCTATGTCTCACCGCTGAAGGCGCTGGCCGTCGATGTCGCCCGCAACCTCGAGCGGCCGGTCGCGGAAATCGGTCTTGCCGTTCGCATCGAGACGCGAACCGGAGACACCCCGGTGCACAAACGGCAGCGGCAGAAGCTCGTGCCGCCGGATATTCTCTTAACCACGCCTGAGCAACTGTCGCTGCTGCTTTCGGCGCGCGATGCCGATCGCTTTTTCGCCGACCTCGACACAGTGGTGCTGGACGAGCTGCACGCGCTGGTCACCAGCAAGCGCGGCGATCTCCTGTCGCTCGATCTCGCGCGGCTGCGGTCGCTCGCGCCGCGCATCAAGACGATCGGCCTTTCGGCGACGGTAGCGGAGCCCGATGCCTTGAGGGGGTGGCTGGTCAGCCAGGCCGACGGCGCGCAGCTCGCAGACCTGGTCACCGTGGCCGGCGGGGCGAAGCCCGAGATCGCGATCCTCGATTCCAGGGAGCACGTGCCGTGGTCGGGCCATTCGGCACGCTATGCGCTGCCGGAGATCTACGCCGCGATCCTCAAACAGCGCATGACGCTCGTCTTCGTCAACACCCGCAGCCAGGCGGAGATGCTGTTCCAGGAGCTCTGGCGCATCAACAGCGAGCGCGTGCCAATCGCGCTGCATCATGGCTCGCTCAGCCCGGCGCAGCGGCGCAAGGTCGAGGCGGCGATGGCCGAGGGGCGGCTCAGCGCGGTCGTCTGCACATCGACGCTCGACCTCGGCATCGACTGGGGCGACGTCGATCTCGTGGTCAACGTCGGGGCGCCCAAGGGCGCGAGCCGCCTTGCGCAGCGCATCGGCCGCGCCAACCACCGTCTGGATGAGCCCTCGCACGCGCTGCTCGTTCCCGCCAACCGCTTCGAGGTGATGGAATGCCGCGCGGCGCTCGATGCCAACTACCTCGGCGATCAGGACACGCCGCCGATGCGCGCCGGCGCGCTCGACGTGCTCGCCCAGCATGTGCTGGGCATGGCGTGCTTCGGTCCGTTCGACGAGGACGCGCTCTACCGCGAGGTGACGTCGGCCTATCCCTATCGCGATCTCGACCGCGCGACGTTTTCCGAGGCGGTCGCGTTCGTTTCGACCGGCGGCTACGCCCTCAAGACCTACGACCGCTTCGCGAAAATCCGCAAAGGCGTCGACGGCTTGTGGCGCATCAGCCATCCCGCCGTCGCCCAGCAGTACCGGCTGAACGCCGGCACCATCCTGGAAGATCCGCTCCTCGACGTCCGGGTCTCGCGTTCCGTCCGGCAGGGCTTTGCCGGGCGCGGCGGGCGCGTGATCGGCAAGATCGAGGAGTACTTCATCGACGGGCTTGCCATCGGCGACACGTTCCTGTTCGGCGGCCTGGTGCTTGCATTTCAGGGCATCCGCGAGAACGAGGTGATCGCGACCCGCACCGCCGATGAGACGCCGAAGATTCCCATCTACGCCGGCGGCAAGTTTCCGCTCTCCACGTACCTCGCGGCCGGCGTGCGCGCGATGCTCGCCGATCCGAAGAAGTGGAAGGCGCTGCCGGAACAGGTCGCCCACTGGCTGGCGATGCAGCGCAAGCGCTCCGTCATTCCGAAGGCGAGCGAGCTTCTGGTCGAGACCTTTCCGCGCGGCCGGCGCTTCTACATGGTGGCCTATCCCTTCGAGGGACGCCTCGCGCACCAGACGCTGGGCATGCTTCTGACCCGCCGCCTGGAACGCGCCAACCTCAAACCGGCCGGCTTCGTGGCGACCGATTACTCGCTGGGGGTATGGGCGCTCGGCGATCTCGGCGCCGCGTTCGAGCGCGGGCGACCGACGGTCGCCGAACTGTTCGACGAGGACATGCTGGGCGACGACCTCGAGGCGTGGCTCGGCGACAGCTATCTCCTGAAGCGGATGTTCCGCAACGTCGCGCTGATCTCGGGGCTGATCGAGCGGCGCCACGTCGGCAAGGAAAAGACCGGCCGGCAGATCACGATCTCCTCCGATCTGGTCTACGACGTTCTGCGCCGCCATGAGCCAAATCACCTGCTGATGCGCGCCGCGTGGGCGGACGCCGCGGCGGGTCTCCTCGACATTCAGCGGCTCGGCGATATGCTGAGGAGAGTGCGAGGCCGAGTCGTCCACCGACCGCTGGACCAGATCTCCCCCCTCGCTGTACCCGTTATGTTGGAAATCGGAAGGGAATCGGTCCCGGGCAGCGCGGACGAGCACGTCCTGCGTGAAGCCGCTGCGGACCTGGAACGGGATGCGATGGGCAATGGCTGAGGCGCAGCGGCAGGAAACGGCGGAAATTGCCCCGCAGGCGGCGCTCGTCGGCGTCTGCGGCGTGGTGATGGAGCTGTTCGCGGAAGGCGCGCTGTGGTGGGCGGACACCCGCATCCTCGTCGTTGCCGATCTGCACCTCGAGAAGGGGTCGTCGTTCGCCCGCCGCGGCCAGCTCGTGCCGCCCTATGACACCGCCGAGACGCTGGCGCGGCTGGCGCGGCTGATCGCGCGGCTGCAGCCGCAGGCGGTCGTATCGCTTGGCGACAGCTTTCATGACAACGATGCTGCCGCCCGGCTCTCGGCCAGCCATCGCCAGATGCTGAAGGGCCTCCAGGTCGGCCGCGAGTGGATATGGATCGCCGGCAACCACGATCCGGAGCGTCCGTTCGATGCCGGCGGCGATGCGATGAATGAGTTCGGGGTTGGCCGTCTTGTCTTCCGGCATGAGCCGCGCGCCGGTGCCGCGCCGGGCGAGGTGGCCGGTCATTTGCATCCCTGCGCGCGGGTGTGGGGCACGGGCAAGTCGGTGCGCCGGCGGTGCTTCGCCGGCGATGGCCAGCGGCTGGTGCTGCCCGCGTTCGGGGCCTACGCTGGCGGGCTCGATGTGCTCGATCCGGCGCTGCTGGGGCTGTTCGCGCCGGAATCCTTCCGCGCGTTCGCGCTCGGCGAGGACCGCGTCTATCCGGTCGGCATGCGGGCGCTCACCGGCGGCCAATAGAGCCGACGCGTTCCGCTTTGCATCGAGGTGAGGACGCTAGTTGTCCGCGCCCGACAGCGATGCCACCAGAACCTTGTCGATCTGGCCGGTCACCGGCATGCCGCTTTTCTGCTGGTAGGCACGGACCGCGTCGACCGTTTTCGGGCCCATGCGGCCATCCGCCGGACCAGGGTCATAGCCGGCATCGGCCAGGAGCGTCTGGATCTTGCTGACCAGCGCCTTCTGGTCCGCAACGGTGATGCCGCCGGCGGCGCCGCCGTCGTCCCAGGTCGACTTGCTGATGGCGTTGGCTTCCACGAGCGGCGTCTTGGCATGCCATGCGGCGACCGCGGCGCGAGCCTTGGCCAGATCGTCGGCGTTCATCGCCTTGGCGACCTCATCCCGCCGTGCGGCGGAGTCGCTGTCGCCCTGCGCGGCGGCGATCGCGAACCACTTGTAAGACTGGCCGAGGTCCTGGGCGGTCCCGAGGCCGCGGGCGTAAATCACGCCGAGATTGTACTGGCTGTCGCGCACGCCCTAGTTGGCCGCAGCGAGGAACCATTGCAGCGCCTTGCCGTGGTCAGGCGAGCCGTCCGCGCCCTCGCTGAGCAGAACCGCGAGGTTGTGCATAGCGTTGACGTTGCCCTGGTCGGCGGCGCGCTGATACCAGTTCACCGCGCTGACCAGATCCTTGCCGACGCCCTGACCGCGCTCATAGAGGCTGGCGAGCCGGTATTGCGCGACTGCGTTTCCACCCTCGGCCGATTTCTCGTACCAGACGGCGGCCTTGGCGAGATCGGCCGCGACGTTGACGCCTTCGGCGTAGCGGGTCGCGACCTCGAACTCCGCATTCGAATCGCCGGCGCTGGCCGCGGCGACCAGCTTCGCCGATCCGATGCCGGCGTCGATGCCGGTGTCGGCTGCCGGGGTGGCGGCGGTTGCCGAGGTCAGGATGACGGGTGCCGTATCGGAGCTGGCGATCGGGAGAGGAGTGGCCTTCGGCGCCGGCGGGATCGGCGTGAGCGCGGCCGTATCGAGCGGCGCGCCGTCCGAGAAATGGCCGGCCGACGTATCGGGCTGCGCAAACGTGATCTGCCGCGATGGCGTGTCGCTGGGCGGAATGAGCGCGACCGGTACGGGGTCAGCGGCCGTCGCGGCCGCCGTTGTGTCGAGAATCTGGCGGACCGGTCCCGCAGCGGTGTCGGGCGCAGCGCCGGTGTCCGCGGCGGAGGCCGACGTCGGCTCAGGCGTAGTGGCGACCGCGGCTGCGGCCGGCTGGGGTGCCGGCGCCAGCCTGACCGCCGCGAGCAGCCGGTCCTGCGCCTTGCCGGAAAGCAGCGAGCGCGCGGCCGTCACCAGGGAACTGCGGTTGATGGTCGGCGCATATTTGCCGTAGAGCTGGACCGTGCCGATCGCCAGCACGATCGCCGCTGCCGCGAGCAGGAGCGGACGCCGGCGATTGCGAATGGCTCGGCTGAGACGGGCAAACGCGCCGGGTCTGCTTTCCTCGATCGCGGCGCTATCGTCGCTGGCCGCCGGCTCGCTTCCGGTCGCTTTCGAACGGGCGGCTTCTTCCGCAACCGCCTGCGCGGCACGGCGGGCGGCGGCAATGAATTCGGCGCGCCGTTGCGCCGCCTTGAAGTCGATCTGAACGGCAGGCGATCTATTCGCAGCGTCCGCGGCGGCAGGCTGCTGCGGCCGGGTGGGTCTCTCCGCAACGCTGTCGGCGACGCTGTCGAAGGTCGCGCGCCAGTCGCGGATGTCGCGCGGCGCCGAGCGCACTTCCGGGGCGGTCTTCGCCGGGGACATCGCCGGCGCTTCCGCAGGCCCGTCGGTTTCCAGACGGTTCAGGCGTTCGACGACGTGGTTCATCGTCTCGCTGACGGATTCCAGGCGCACCTGCGTCGCAACCTCGGACCCGGCTGCGGCGTTCTTCAGGCTGTCCAGATCGCGCATCAGCCCCTTGATCAGGACGCTGTCTGCCTCGCCGTGCGCGGCGATCTCGGAAAGCTCGGCAACCGCCTTGCGCGCTTCGGCGCGCGCCGTAGCGACCGATTCCTGCTGGACATCGGCAAGCGCCGCCTGCACGCGGTCGAGCGTTTCCTCGACCTGATGCAGCGCCTGGGGCTTCGAGCGCTGAAGCTCCGTCGCGAGCTTGGCCACCTGCGCCTCAAGCGAGGCGAGCGCGGGCTCGTCGGCATCCTTCGACCGGCTCACGATATCGAGCTGGTGTGCGAGCTGCTGAACCTGCCGCTCGAGCCGGGTCGTGTCTGTCGTCGGACCGCGGCTGGCGACCTGGCTGCGCAGCGAGGCGATCTCGCCGCGGATCGAGTCGATTTCGGCCGGCGGAACGCGGCCGTTGACGACTTCCTTGCGCAGCGCGCCGATCTCCGACTTGATCGCGTCGAGAGCGGGCGAGCGTTCCTTCTGCGTCGCATTCAGCCGGTCGATGCGCTCGGTGATCGCCTGCAGGCGCGTATGAACGTGCTGGATCGCGGCGCGCTCCTGCGCGTTGTCGGCGATGCCGCTCAGGCGTTCGGCAAGGTCCTCGAGGCGCGTGTCAAGCTTGCGCTGAACCGCCTCGATCGCCATCGTCTGCGGCCGCGTGGCGCTTTCGACCATGCTGCCGAGGCGCTCGCCAATGG
>CAYOUO010000363.1:0-13505 GCA_964407155.1 uncultured Hyphomicrobiales bacterium
GAAGTGGCCCTGGCTGTCGGCGAAGGTCAGCGCCGCATTGTTGCCGAATATCTGCACGCAAACCTGCGTCATCGCCTCGCACTGCGTCGGGTTCACCTTGCCCGGCATGATCGAGGAGCCGGGCTCGTTCTCCGGCAGCGACAGTTCGCCAAGCCCCGAGCGCGGTCCGGAGCCGAGCAGGCGGATGTCGTTGGCGATCTTGAACAGGCTGGCGGCGACGGTGTTGATCGCGCCGTGCGAGAACACCATGGCGTCGTGCGCGGCGAGCGCCTCGAACTTGTTGGGCGCGGAGGTGAACGGCATGCCGGTGATCGCCGCGATGCGCTCGGCCACGCGCTCGGCGAATCCGACGGGCGCGTTGAGCCCGGTGCCGACCGCCGTACCGCCCTGCGCCAGCTGCATCAGTTTCGGCATCGTCTGCTCGATGCGTTCGATGCCGTTCTCGACTTGCTGTGTGTAGCCGGAGAATTCCTGTCCGAGGGTGAGGGGCGTGGCGTCCTGGGTGTGCGTGCGCCCGATCTTGATGATCGACTTCCACGCCTGCGCCTTGTCGTTCAGTGCGTTGCGCAGTTTCTGCAGGGCCGGAATGAGGCGATGGTGAATTTCCTCGGCGGCGGCCACGTGCATGGCCGTCGGGTAGGTGTCGTTGGACGACTGGCTCATGTTGACGTGATCGTTGGGATGCACCGGCTTCTTCGAGCCGAGCACGCCACCCAGCATCTCGATGGCGCGGTTCGAGATCACCTCGTTGGCGTTCATGTTGGATTGGGTGCCCGATCCCGTCTGCCAGACGACCAGCGGGAAGTGCGCATCGAGCTTGCCTTCAGCCACTTCCTGCGCGGCGGCCACGATCGCCTTGCCGATTTTCGCATCGAGCTTGCCAAGATCCGTGTTCACCTCGGCAGCAGCGCGCTTGATCACGCCAAGCGCGCGAATGATGGGGGCCGGCTGCCGCTCAGTGCCTATCGGAAAGTTTTCGAGCGAACGTTCCGCCTGCGCCCCCCAGTAACGGTCCGCGGGAACCTCGATCGGACCGAACGAATCGGTCTCGACGCGGGTATTTTTGCTCGTCGACATGAGTTGAGCGTCCGTGAATGAGCTACGTGCCGCGGGCGCGTTTTCCCATTGGCGGCCGCCAAGTGCAAGCCAGCCTTCTCGCCGCGGAGGGAGAGTTACGACGAGCGAGAAGTGTGGCCGAAACGCTATTTCTTGCGGAAGGCGTCGAGGCTCACAACCTCGGCGGCTGGCGCGCCTTCGGCACCGGTCTTTCCCTCGGCGGAAGCGAGTGTCTTGTCCTTGGGAGCCGGCACCAGAGAAACGGGTGCGCGCGCTTCTTCCACCGGCGCGACCGCTTCGCCATCTGTCGCTTCGACCGTGACCGGCGCGGCGACCGGGGCAAACTGCAGATGGAAGCCGACGGCGGGATCGCCAAACGCCGTGATGGCGTTGAAGGGCACGAAAATGCGCTCTGGCACGCCGCCAAAATGCAGCCCGACCTCAAAAGCCTGTTCGCTGACTTCCAGATCGCGGAACTGGTGCTGCAGAATGATCGTCATCTCCTCCGGATATTTTCCAAGAAGCCGCGATGAAATGCGCACGCCCGGCGCTGTCGTCTGGAAGGAAATCTTGAAATGATGTTCGCCGGGAAGGCCGGTCCGAGCCACTTCCGACAGGACTTTCCGCACAACGCCGCGCAACGCGTCCTGCGCCAGGATGTCGTAGCGAATCAAGTCCTCAGCCATATTCCCCGCCGCTTCAATCGCTCCCGCGCCGGCCGCCCGGCCGGGTGATTGCAAGAAAGTGGAGGCTTCTGTTGCCAGGTGCCTCCGAACCCCGCCTGAGAAGTGCTAACCCCTCAGGGCTTTGATTTCCGTTACTCGAACCGCATTACGCGGCGAGAGCAACCGGAGCATAGTTGTCATTCGCAACTATAAGTTCGGCCCGATAACGGCGGAACCATGCCGAGCGAAAGCTCACCCTTTACGCCCTCGTCGATCCTATTTCGCCCCCGTAGGTGGTGGAGGCGCCGGGTACTGCCCCCGGGTCCGCAGGGTTTATTCCGATGGCCATTTATCGCCGTAGCCGGATTGCTCCGGCACCTGAAATATAGGGTTTTGGACCCGGGTCTGCAAAGGGCATTGCCAAACCTCGTATTTGGCGGCGCGAGGCCTATTTTGGCGCGTCGGCACAGTGATCGAGAGCAGGGCGACTGATGGAACTCGGCATTTACACCTTCGTCGAAGTGGGAACCGACACCGCGACAGGCCGGCGCGTCGACCCCGCAGCGCGGTTTCACAACCTGATGGAAGAGATCGAACTGGCCGATCAGCTGGGGCTGGACGTCTTCGGCATCGGCGAGCACCACCGCCCGGACTATGCCGCCTCGGCGCCGGCCGTCGTCCTGGCTGCCGCGGCCATGCGCACGAAGACGATCCGACTGACCAGCGCGGTGACGGTTCTCTCGTCGGACGATCCGGTGCGTGTTTTCGAGGAGTTTTCGATCGTCGATCTGCTCTCGAAGGGCCGCGTCGAGATCATGGCCGGCCGTGGCTCGTTCATCGAATCGTTTCCGCTCTTCGGCTATGACCTTCGGGATTACGATGCACTGTTCGCTGAAAAGCTCGAGCTGCTGCTGAAGCTCCGATCAGATGAACGGGTCACCTGGTCAGGCAGGCATCGCGCCCCTCTCAACAATCAGGGCGTTTATCCGCGTCCATTGCAGAACCCGATTCCGGTCTGGATCGCCGTTGGCGGTACACCCGAGTCGGTCGTGCGGGCCGGGACGCTTGGCCTGCCGCTTGCGATCGCCATTATCGGCGGACAACCAGCCTCGTTCAGTCCGCTGGTTGACCTCTATCGCGAGGCCGCACGGCGGGCAGGGCACGATCCGGCCAAGCTTCCGATCGGCATCAATTCGCACGGCTTCGTCGCCGACACCAGGCAGCAGGCACTGGACGAAGCGTTTCCGGCCTACGCGGAAACGATGTCGCGCATCGGCCGCGAACGCGGCTGGGGGCCGCTGACGCGTGGGCAGTTCGATGCCGGCGCCACGCTGCGCGGAGCGAACTTCATTGGCGACCCCGACGAAGTGATCGAAAAGATCCTGTATCAGCATGAAATCTTTCAGCACGACCGCTTTCTGATCCAGTTCAGCGTCGGCCCGCTGCCGCACAAGGCGCTTCTTCGTTCGATCGAATTGTTTGGAACCAGGGTAGCTCCGGCGGTCCGCAAGGCTTTGGGAAGCGGATCTCCGAAACAGGCCGTCTCCTCTTCGGCCGAGCGCGCAGCCCGGCATTGAGGTCGACATCCAGGAAGCTGGCAATATCCGCGCATGGGTGTCATGCGCCCCTTGTCGAAGCGCGCTATGGAGCGCAGATGGCGCGGTCGGACGGCTGATCTGCGGTCTGCACCGGCGTCCATCTGAAATAGAGCGATGAAAGAAATGAGCGCAAATTTCGCCCGCAACGCGGTCGTCCTTGGATTGCTGTCCGCGGTGGGGCCGTTTGCCATCGACATGTATTTGCCGGCGCTGCCGTCGATCACGGTTGACCTGCACGCTTCGCCCGCGGCCGTTCAAGCCACACTCCTTTCGTTTTTCGCCGCGGTCGCGTGCTGTCAGGTGATCTACGGGCCCGTGTCCGACTCCTTTGGCCGCAAGGCGCCGCTGTATTTCGGTACCACTCTCTATGCGCTTGGCTCGATCGCCTGCAGCCTGGCGCCCAGCATCGGCTGGCTTATCGCGGCGCGCTTCGTTCAGGGTCTCGGTGCATGCGCCGGCATGACGATCCCGCGCGCCGTCGTTCGCGATCTCCACACGGGTCATGAAGCGGCGCGGCTCCTGTCGCTCATCATGCTCGTCTTCAGCGTCTCGCCGATCCTGGCGCCGGTGACGGGCAGCATCGCGGTGGAATTCGGGACGTGGCGCTACGTCTTCGGGCTGATCGCGATTCTCGGTGTGGCGGCGCTTGCGCTGGCCTTCTTCTTTCTGCGCGAGACGAGGCCCCGTTCGAGGCGCATTCCTTTCGACGCGCCGGCGATCATCCGGAATTACCTGATGCTGCTCGCCGACCGCCACTATCTCGGGGTGGTCTTTATCGGCGGCTTCGGGTTTGCAAGCTTTCTCGCTTATCTGGCGAGCGCGTCATTCGTCTACATCAATCATTTCGGGCTGAGTCCGAGCGGGTTCAGCATCGTCTTCTCGTCAAACGCGATCGCCTTTATCGGCGCGGCCCAGTTCACAAGCAGGCTTGGCCGCCGGTTTGGAATCCCGCGTGTGGTCAGTGCGGGCCTGACCGCCTTTCTCATCGTCATGGCGATCCTGGTCGCATTGACGCTGGCGGGTGTCGACAGTGTCGTGGTGCTGGCGGCTTGCCTCTTTGCAGGGTTCGGTTCGATGGGACTCGTCATCCCTTCGACGGCGGTTCTCGCCCTCGAGCGATATGGCAGCACCGCCGGCACTGCCTCCGCGTTGATGGGCACGCTGCAGCTTGTGGTGGGCGCGATCGTGATCGGCGCCATGGGAATCTTCAGCGACGGGCGCCCACTTCCTATGGTTCTCGGCATGGCCGCGTGTGCCGTCATCGCGTTTGCGCTGGGGCGGGTTACGCTGCCTCATGCTGCGGCCATTGAGCAACCAATGGTAGTGCCCATGTTGCTGGCCGAGCCGGAATCGGATTGAATCACGTCATGCGTCAATATCTCGACCTGATGCGGTTTGCACTCGATGCGGGGGTCCACAAGGGCGACCGAACGGGCACGGGCACGCTGTCGCTGTTCGGCCACCAGATGTGTTTTGATCTCGCGGACGGCTTCCCGCTGGTCACCACCAAGAAAGTTCACCTGCGCTCGATCATTCACGAGCTGCTGTGGTTTCTCTCCGGCGACACCAACGTCAGGTATCTGAGGGACAACGGCGTCACCATCTGGGACGAGTGGGCTGACGAGAACGGTGATCTCGGACCGGTGTATGGGGCGGAGTGGCGCTCGTGGCGCACGTCGGACGGCGGCTCGATCGACCAGATCAGAAATGTTGTCGATCAGATTCGCCGCAATCCCGACTCGCGCCGTCTGATCGTGACCGCGTGGAATCCTGCCGACGTCGAGAAGCAGGCACTCCCACCCTGCCATTGCCTGTTCCAGTTTTACGTGGCGGACGGGAGACTGTCCTGCCAGCTTTACCAGCGGTCGGCGGATATTTTTCTCGGGGTTCCCTTCAACATCGCTTCCTACGCACTGCTCACGATGATGATGGCGCAGGTGACCGGACTGAAGCCCGGCGCCTTCGTTCATTCGCTCGGCGACGCGCATCTCTACACGAACCATATCGAACAGGCGCAAATTCAGTTGGCGCGCGAGCCGCGCCCGTTGCCGGTCATGAAAATCAATCCGGACGTTCACTCGATCTTCGACTTCGTCTACGACGACTTTTCGCTGGAAGGCTACGACCCGCATCCGCATATCAAGGCGGCTGTCGCAGTCTAGTTGCGGAGGGATCGGTGAAAAATTTCGCAGCGCGCATCGAATTTCCGATGCCAGCGCGCCTCGTGTTTTTTGCCGCACCGCGGCTGCCGGCAATCGTCGAGCGTATTTCATCGGCGGCGAAGGAACCGAAGCAGCCGTGAGCGCGCCATCGCGCAAGCGGCGCATCATCATTGCCGCCGTCGCGCGCAACGGCGTCATTGGCGCAGGTGCCGATATGCCCTGGCGTCTGCCCAGCGACATGAAGCGGTTTCGGCGTCTCACGATGGGCAAGCCTGTCATCATGGGGAGGCGCACCGCCGAGTCCATTGGCAAGCCTCTGGCGGGGCGCCTCAACATCGTGGTCAGTCGTTCGCCCTTGCCACTGCCAGGTGGCGTGAGACCGGCAACCGATGTTGAATCCGCGCTCGCAATTGCCGATGCCGAACCGGGCAGCGACGAAGTCATGATTATCGGCGGCGGCGAAATTTACCGCGCCATGTGGCGCTACGCGGATGCGCTATACATCACCCACGTCGCAGCCGACCCCGACGGCGACGTAACTTTCCCGCCGATAGGCCCGAACGTCTGGCGCCTGGTGACCCGCGAGGTCATCGCGCCGGAGCCCCAGGACAGCGCGCGGACCGAATTTGCGGTCTACCAGCGCATCGATTGAGCGCCGAAATTAACGGAATTGATGCCCCGTCCGGCGGGGGTCGCCTTCGTTGCCAAGGCCCGCCGTTTGCTATAACCCGACCGGACGACAGCAGCCCGCGCTCTGTTGCACGGCCCACATCGCCGCTGAAGGAGCAAGATGCCCGGTATCATTCACGCGAGCGGCGGCTGGAAGGGCGGTAGTGGCGGGCCTTGGGGGCAGGGGCCGCGCAACACGGGCGGCGCGGGCCAGACGCCGCCCGATCTGGAGGAGCTTCTTCGCCGCAGTCAGGACCGTTTACGCCGCGTGCTGCCGGGCGGCGGCGGCGCGGGCAATTCCAATCCGGTGATCCTCGTCGCGGTGCTCGCTCTTGTCGTCGTTTTCGCGGCGTATTTTTTCTTTACCTTCCGCGTGCAGCCAAACGAAGTCGGTGTCGTGTTGCGGTTCGGGGCTTATGCTCGCGACGCCCAGCCCGGCCTGAACTTCCGGCTGCCCTATCCCATCGAGACCGTCTATACGCCGCAGGTCACGACGCTGAACCGCGTCATCATCGGCCAGTCGTCAGACGACAGCAACTCCAGCGGACGCGATATCCCGGAAGAGAGCCTGATGCTTACCGGCGATGAAAATATCGTCGACATCGACTTCGCAGTCTTCTGGATCATCAACAGCGCCCCCGACTATCTGTTCAACATGCAGGATCCGGAAGGCACCGTGAAGGCGGTCGCCGAGAGCGCGATGCGCGAGGTGGTCGGCGAGTCGAACATCCAGCCCCTGCTTACTCAGGCAAGGCAGATCACCGAGACGAAGGTCGAGCAACTCATGCAGCAGGCGCTGGATGAGTTTCACGCAGGGATTCTGATCACGCAGGTGCAACTGTTGAAGGTCGATCCGCCGGCCGATGTCATCGCTGCCTTCCGCGATGTGCAGGCCGCGCGCGCCGATGCCGACCGCGCGCAGAACGAAGCCCAGACATACGCGAACAAGGTCGTGCCGGGCGCGAAGGGACAGGCGGCGCAGATCACCGCAGCCGCGGCGGCCTATCGCGACCGCATCATTGCGGAGGCGCAAGGGCAGGCCGATCGTTTCAAGAAGGTCTATGACAGCTACAAGTCCGCTCCGGACATTACGCGTCAGCGCATGTATCTCGAGACCATCGAGCAGGTTCTGTCCGGTGTGGACAAGGTCGTGGTCGACAAGAGCGCCGGCGGGAACATGGTGCCCTATCTGCCGCTGCCGGCACTGAAACCGGTGGCGGCGCCTGGTGCGCCTTCAGCCTCTCCGCCATCGCCGGCGACGTCGAGTTCCGAGCCGAGTGTGACGCCCGCACCGACGGGAGCCGGCCAATGAAGGCGCCGTTCTTCCGGACCGTTGTCGGTGTCGTCGTCGTTATTGCGGCGCTGGCGCTCTACTTCAGCGTTTTTGTCGTCGACCAGACGGAGCAGGCGCTGGTGCTGCGCTTCGGCGATCCCGTGCGCGTCATCAACGCACCGGAGGGGAACGGCGCAGGCAACGTGCGCGACAGTTCTCCCGGCCTTTATTACAAGCTGCCGTTTGTCGACAACGTCGTCTACTTCGAGAAGCGCATCCTCGATCTCGACTCGCCGCCGCTGGAAATCATTGCGTCTGACCAGAAGCGCTTGCAGGTCGATGCGTTCGGGCGGTACAAGATCATCAACCCGCTTCTCTTCTATCAAAAGGTGGGCACGGTCAGCGGCGCCAGCTCACGGCTTTCCTCTTTCCTGCAGTCGGCCATTCGCCGGGTGCTTGGCGATGCTTCCTTCAGCGATCTCGTCCGCGACCGTCGCGCGCAATTGATGACGCTGATCAAACAGCAGGTCGATCAGGAATCCCGCGATTTCGGTATTGAGATAGTGGACGTAAAAATCCGCGGTGCCGATCTTCCGCCCGAGAACAGCCAGGCGATCTATCAGCGGATGCAGACCGAGCGCCAGCGCCAGGCGACCGAAATCCGCGCCGAAGGCGAGCAGGAGGCGCGCATCATCCGGGCAGAGGCGGATCGGCAGGCGACGGTGATCGTCGCCGATGCGAACGGTGAGGCGTCGCGCCTGCAGGGCGACGGTGAGGCGCAGCGCAACCGCATCTTCGCTCAGGCCTATAGCGAGGATCCGGATTTCTTCGCGTTTTATCGCTCGATGCTGGCGTATCAGACGGCGTTGCCGGCCGGGACGACGCGGCTTGTGATCTCGCCGGATTCGGATTTCTTCCGCTACTTCGAGAATCCCAAGGGAACGCCTCCTGCGGCGCCTCCGACGCCGGCCAGCAAATAAATGGCCGTGACGTTCCGATGCGGCGTTTTCGAGCCGCTATAATGCAGCCATAATGGACCGTCTGATTTCGGCCTTCGTTCCGCGCCGCAAGGCCGGCAGGCAGACCGAGGAGGCAATGGCTGCATGAAAGCGTCTGAGTGGCGGTCGCACGTTGTTCCTCTAGTTGCGGCGGCAATTTGGGCCGCCAGCGCGATTGTTGTTCCCTCGCGTGCCGCCGACGGGCCTGCTTCGGTGGCGGACCTCGTCGCGCCGTTGCTGGACGCGGTCGTCAACATTTCCACGTCGCAAACCATCGCCGGCGACGGAGATGCCCAGCCCGTGCCGCCGCCGGCGCCGGACTCCAGTCAACCCTTCCAAAATTACTTCGACCAGTTCTTCGGTCACGAGAACAACGGCCAGTCTCCTGACGACCGACCGAAGCGCGTGCAATCGCTGGGCTCTGGATTCGTCATCGACGCGGCGGGCATCATCGTTACCAACAACCATGTCATCGAGGATGCCGACGAAATTACCGTCAACCTGAACGACGGCACCAAGCTCCCTGCATCGCTCATTGGCCACGACGACAAGACGGATATCGCGCTGCTCAAGGTGAAATCCGCTCGGCCGCTGACGGCGGTGAAGTTTGGCGATTCGACCGCCATGCGCGTCGGCGACTGGGTCATGGCGATCGGCAACCCGTTTGGACTGGGCGGCACGGTGACGGTGGGCATCGTCTCGGCCCGCAACCGCGACATCAACTCCGGCCCGTATGACGATTTCATCCAGACTGACGCGGCCATCAATCGGGGAAACTCCGGCGGTCCACTGTTCAACAAAAGCGGTGAAGTGATCGGCATAAACACGGCGATCATCTCGCCGACGGGCGGATCGATCGGACTGGGTTTCGCGATCCCCTCCGAGGTCGCCGTCAACGTCATCGATCAGCTTCGTCAGTATGGCGCTCCGCGCCGTGGCTGGCTGGGGGTGCGTATCCAGGATGTCACGGATGACGTGACTGCCGATCTGGCCACGCCGCCGAAGGGCGTTCTGGTGGCTGGCGTCGAGGATGCAAGTCCGGCCAAAGCTGCGGGGATCGAGGCCGGCGACATCATCACGGCGCTCGACGGAAAGCCGATCGACGCGCTGCACGCGCTGCCACGCATCGTTGCCGAAGAACCGGTCGGCAAGGTGGTCGGTGTCCAGATTTTGCGGGACGGCAAGCCGACCACTGTGAGCGTCACGATCGGGCTGCTCAAAGAGGCGCCGGCGGTCGATGCCCAGCCTGTGCCCGACAAGGACAGTCAGAAAGGACCGGAGAAAAAGCCTCCTGCGACCGAAGATGCGAATGCTCCCGACGAGTTCGGCCTAACGCTTGCGCTGATGACGCCCGACATTCGCGATAAATTCGGTATCAAGCCTGACGTTGCCGGTGGCGTCGTTGTCACTGCGGTCGAAGCTGGCAGCGCAGCGGAAGACAAGCGCCTGCAGCCCGGCGACGTGATTTCGATGGTCGGCGACCAGGCGGTCGCGAGCCCCGATGATGTCGAGCAGGCGCTATCGGCGATGAAGAAAGACGGCCGCAGCAACGCCCGGCTCGTAGTCCAGAATGCCGCCGGTCACGTGCGCTGGGTGAACTTGCCTCTGGCGGCGGAGTAGGCCTCAGTTCACTCGACGAACTGGCGACGCTTGTATCCCTGAGCGTAGAGGAGTGCGGTGAGGTCGGTGTGATCGATCCGCGCCGCAGCCGCTTCCGCTACCGCCTTCTTCGCGTGATAGGCGACGCCGAGGCCGGCACGCCGTATCATCGCAAGATCGTTCGCGCCGTCGCCCACCGCCATGGAATCGTCCGCGGTGATGCCCATGCGCATGATCGCATCCTCGAGTGTCGCGAGTTTGGCGCTTCGACCGAGGATCGGCTCCTTCACGCGACCCGCCAGCTTCCCATTGTCCACGAGGAGTTCGTTAGCGCGGGTTTCGTTGAAGCCGACGTTTCTGGCGATCTGGTCCGCAAATGCGGTGAAGCCGCCGGAAACGAGAATGGTGTGCGCTCCGTGCGCACGCATCGTCCAGACCAACGCCCTGGCGCCGGGATTGAGGGTGATGCGCTCGGCGAGCACCCGCTCGATGGTGGACACCGGCAAGCCCGCAAGCAACTTTACCCGCTCGCGCAGGGCGGGTTCGAATTCGATCTCGCCGCGCATCGCCCGCGCCGTAATCCCGGCGACGGCCGCCTTCAGACCTGCGAAATCGGCGAGTTCGTCGATGCACTCCTGACCGATGACGGTGGAGTCCATGTCGGTGACGAGAAGGCGCTTTCGCCGCGTTGCGGCCGGCTGGACAATCAGGTCAACCGGCAGGTCAGAGACCGCCAGTTCGAGCCGCGCACGGATCAGCTCGACGAAGTCGGATGACTGAAACAGGAGATCGACTGCAGTGCCTGCCGATAGCTCATCTTTCTCTGCCGGAATTGTGGCGATGCAGGCATCGACGGCACGCGCGAGTTCGGTCCCGTTTTCGGGCCGTGCTATGAGCGTCGCGACAAAATCCGTCATGGAATGATGAACAGGCAGAATCGCGTGTGGAAATGAAGTCGCGAGGGGAGATCGAGATCGTTCTCTTAGCGGGGCCCACCGCCAGCGGCAAGTCGCGCCTTGCGCTCCGGTGCGCGGCGTCGCGTGGCGCCTGGGTGGTCAACGCCGACTCGATGCAGGTCTACCGCGATCTGCACGTGCTCACCGCTCGTCCGTCTGCTGGCGATGAGGCCATCGCTCCCCATCGCCTCTATGGTCATGTCGATGGCGGAACGCGGTATTCTGTCGGCGCCTGGTTCACCGACGTCGCGACAGTACTTGCGGACGCGCGAGGGCAGGGACGGCCGCTCATCGTGGTTGGCGGTACCGGCTTGTATTTCACAGCGCTCACCGAAGGCCTCGCGGCGATGCCCGCGATTCCGGCAGATTTGCGCGCCCGAGTGCTGAACGAAAACGCGGACCTCTCCGCGGCCGAGATGCATGAGCGCCTTCGCGCGATCAACCTGGAGGACGCCGAGGCGATACGGCCATCGGACCGTTCGCGCATCGTGCGCGCCATGGAAGTCATGCTCGCCACCGGACAATCTCTCGCGGCGTGGCGGCGCGCTGACGTCCAGACGCCACTCGTCGATGCGGCGCGGGCGCGTAAGTTCGTGCTCGTCCCCGAGCGGCAGGAACTCGGTCGCCGGATTGCGGCCCGGGTCGATACGATGCTGGAGACTGGCGCGGTCGAGGAGGTGAAAGCGCTGCTTGCCCGGAATCTTTCGCCGGACTTTCCACTCATGAAGGCCATCGGGGTGCGGCAGATCGGGGACTATCTGGCCGGCCGCATGTCGCTCGAAGCGGCAAAGGCTGCGATTTCTGTCGAAACCCGGCAATACGCCAAAAGACAGATGACCTGGTTCCGGAACCGCATGCGCAACTGGCGGCAACTGGATGCCACGCTTGACCTCGATCACCTGCCCGAATAAATAACGGTCATGAATATGAACATCGTACTCGTACGAACGCGCACCTCCGGGGTGGCCTTTTAGGGCCGCCGCGAACGGTGGTGCGCGACAACAAGGCCCTTCAGGGGCCTTTTTTATTGGCGATTCAACAACCTGGTTCAGCGATAAGGAATGGCCGGGAGGCCGGACGCGGAGCGAAGTCCATGAAGACCAAGACCAGACATGCCAAAGCGGCGAAATCATCGGCATCCGGGAAACAGATGACCGGCGCCCAGATCGTTGTGCAGGCCCTCATCGATCAGGGGGTCACCGACTTCTTCGGGTACCCTGGCGGGGCCGTGCTGCCGATCTATGATGAGCTCATCCAGCAGGACCAGGTCCGCCATGTGCTTGTTCGCCACGAGCAGGGCGCGGGCCATGCGGCGGAAGGTTATGCCCGCTCGACCGGCCGCCCCGGCGTCGTCCTGGTGACGTCGGGACCTGGCGCAACCAATATGGTCACGCCGCTTGCTGACGCGTTGATGGATTCCATCCCTATGGTGTGCCTGAGCGGTCAGGTGCCGACCCATCTCATCGGCAACGACGCGTTCCAGGAGTGCGACACCGTCGGCATCACCCGGCCGGCGACCAAGCACAACTGGCTCGTCCGCGACGTCAATGACCTCGCGCGCACGATCCATGAAGCCTTCTACGTTGCCACCCACGGCCGGCCGGGACCCGTGCTCGTCGACATTCCGAAAGACGTGCAGTTCGCGACCGGAACCTATGTCGGACCGGAGGAAGCCGAGCATAAGACCTATCATCCGCAGGTGAAGGGCGACGTCCGTGCGATCCACGCGGCGGTCGAGCTGATCGCGAAGGCAAAACGCCCGATCTTCTACACGGGCGGTGGTGTCGTGAATTCGGGGCCGCGCGCTACGGCGCTGCTCCGCGAATTCGTGCGCGCCACCGGTTTCCCGATCACCTCCACGCTGATGGGGCTGGGCGCCTATCCGGCCGCTGATCCGCAGTGGCTGGGGATGCTCGGCATGCACGGCACCTACGAGGCAAACAACGCCATGCACGATTGCGATGTGATGATCGCCATCGGTGCCCGGTTCGATGACCGCATTACCGGCCGGATCAACGCTTTCTCGCCGGGGTCGAAGAAGATCCATATCGACATCGACCCGTCGTCGATCAACAAGAATATCCATGTCGACATTCCGATCATCGGCGACGCCGCGACTGTCCTGGAGGAGATGCTGGCCCAGTGGCGCAGGCTCAATCCGACCGTGGACAAGACGACGCGCCGGGCCTGGTGGGGACAGATCGACACGTGGCGGTCGCGCAACTGCCTCGCCTATCGCGAGAACGCGGACGTGATCATGCCGCAATATGCCATCGAGCGCATTTATGCGGCGACGAAGGATCGCGACGTCTACATCACGACCGAGGTTGGCCAGCACCAGATGTGGGCGGCACAATTCTTCCGTTTTGAGGAGCCGAACCACTGGATGACCTCGGGCGGCCTCGGAACGATGGGATACGGGCTTCCGGCCGCGGTGGGTGTGCAGGTCGCCCACCCCGGCAGCCTGGTGATCGATATTGCCGGCGATGCTTCCGTGCTGATGACCATGCAGGAGATGTCGACGGCCGT
>CAYOUO010000364.1:0-18008 GCA_964407155.1 uncultured Hyphomicrobiales bacterium
CGGCCCGATGATGATCGAGCCCGGCGCCAAGGTTTACCGCGGCATGATCGTCGGCGAGCATACCCGCGACAACGACCTCGAGATCAACGTGCTGAAGGGCAAGCAGCTCACCAACATCCGCGCCGCCGGCAAGGACGAGGCGGTGCGGCTGACCCCGCCCATTCGTATGACGCTTGAGAAGGCGCTCGCCTATGTCGGCGACGATGAGCTGGTCGAAATCACGCCTTCGGCGATTCGACTGCGCAAGACCCTTCTCGATCCCAACGACCGCAAGCGGGCGGAACGCGCTTCCTCCGAGGCCTGATATAATCCGCGCAGCATCGCTGCAACACTGCCCGAAGAATTTCGGCCCTGCCGGACCCTCGGCCTTTGCAGAATCGGCGAGGGTGATAAGCTTCCCCTCATGACAACACGTGTCATCGGAGTGCGGCGGGCTGAGGCACGCGATGCCGAGGCGATAACGGCGGTTCACGACGCCGCCTGGCGCTATGCCTACGACGGCATGATCCCGGCCAAGGAGCTGAACCGCATCGTCGCCCGCCGCGGACCGCGCTGGTGGGACCGCGCCATCCGCCGCGGCACGGCGATCCTGGTTCTGGAACTCGGCAACGTGGTGTGCGGCTATGCGACGATTGGCCCGAACCGCGCCCGCAACCTCGCGCAGAAGGGCGAGGTGTACGAGCTCTACCTGAAGCCGGAATATCAGGGCATTGGCCTCGGCACGCGGCTGTTCCTGGCCGCCCGCCGCGAACTGGTGCGCTTCGGCTTTGATTCGGTCGTCGTCTGGGCACTGGCTGATAACGACATCGCCTGCCGCTTCTATGGCAACGCCGGCGGTCGCAAGGTGGCCCGCGCCAACGAGCGCTTCGGCGAGGTGTCGCTGAGCAAGGTCGCCTTCGCCTGGGATTGATCCCCCGGGGTCGATCACCCGCGTTTAATCCCCAGGAGTTCTAGTCCGCCGGCCGAAAGAGCGCTTCCGCAATCGCTGCGAGCGTTCTCGCATCGCCGGCGACCTTGACCTGCTTGATGCGCGAACCCGCGCCCGTGGCGATCGTAACCGCCGATCTGGCCACCCCGAAGCGATCCGCGAGCACACCGGCGAGCGCTGCGTTCGCGGCACCGTCTTCGGGCAACGCGCGCACACGGACCGCCAGCACCTCCCGCCCGTCGGCGAGCCGCCGCGGCCCGTCCACACCGTCGCGGCCACCGCGCGGCGTCAGCCGCACCGAGACGACGATCCCGTCCGCAGCGACGGTGAATCCGGTCACGTCAGATGAAGGCACGTGCGATGTTCGGCAGCACCACGGCCTGAATGAAATAGATGATGAGGATGACGACGATCGGCGAAAGATCGAGTCCGCTCATCGCCGGCAGCACGCGCCGGACGGGGCGGAGAACGGGCTCCGTCAGCTGATAGAGCAGCGTGCCCACCATGTTCACGAACGGGCTGCGCGTGTTGACGACGTTGAACGCGATCAGCCACGACAGTACCGCTCCCGCGATGAGGATGTAGACGTAAAGCTGGAGCAGATAGGAGATGAAGCTGAGCAGTTCGAGCATTGGTCACCCGCATCGGCCGCGTTTGGAGGGGAATGTGTCGGTCGGCGGCCTAAAGCGCAAGTCGTCGCTGGTCTTCTTGACAGCGGGGAAGCCGAAACCATAAATGGCCCCCGTCCCGGCGGTCGCGATGATCGCCGGAAACCCAGGATTTGGGGGCCGTAGCTCAGCTGGGAGAGCGCCGCGTTCGCAATGCGGAGGTCAGGGGTTCGATCCCCCTCGGCTCCACCAGTCCAGCGATCTCATCGTTCCCGATATGCTTCCGGCGGCTCCCGGGTCGCTGCGCGTTGGCTGAAATGATGGAGCGCGATGCCTGACGTCGTGGCGACGTTCAGCGAATCCACACCCGCTGCCATGGGAATGCGCACCGCGGCCGCGCGCGCCATGATTGCGGGCGAAAGCCCCGGTCCCTCCGCTCCGAACAACAGGACCGCCCGCGCCTGCGGCGCGAGTTGGGCGAGCGTCAGGCCGCCGGACGGCCCAAAGGCGAACACCGTGAGCCCGTGGCGGGCAAACGCTGCGAGGCCGTCGTCGTCGCCTTCGAGACGCGCGAACGGAACGGTAAGCGCAGTACCGACCGACACCCGGATCGCCTTGCGATAGAGCGGATCGCAACAGTCGCCGGAAAGAATCACCGCATCCGCGCCAAAAGCCGCCGCGTTGCGGAAGATGCCGCCCATGTTGTCATGGTTGCTGATGCCGTAGAGCGCGACGACCAGCGCCTCCTGCCCGAGGCCCGCGAGCAGCGTTTCGACGGAAGCTGCCGGCGGGCGCTGCGCCACGCCAAGGATGCCCCGATGCAGGTGAAACCCCGCAATCGCATCCATGACGGGCTGCGCGGCGACATAAACCGGCACCTCGGACGGAAGCGCCTCGAGGAGATCGGCAAGCTGCGGCAACCGCTTCTCGGCGATCAGGAGCGACACCGCCGGATACCGGCGCTGCCGAACGACGAGCCGCAGCACAACCTCGCCCTCGGCGATCAGCAGCCCCTGACGCCCGGCGAGATCGCGCTCGCGCACGTCGCGATAGGCTGCCACGCGGACATCGTCGGGATCGGAGACGGCAACGAGCAGCGGCAGGCGCGCTTCCTCCGAACGATCCTCGCGATGCCCGGCCCCGAAGGTGGCCCAGGGCGGCAGGTCGCGACCGGCGCCCTTCGGCGACGCTACTTCAGCGCCGCCAGGCCGTCCGGCAGGCCCTTGACGCTGATCGGGAAGGTCACCGGCTTGTCGCCGCGGCCGAAGATCGTGGCGCTGGCCTTCTGGGCCTTGCCGATGCTGCCCAGAAAATCGGCGGCGAGATTGCCGGTCGCTTCGCATCCACCCTGGCCGCAGAATTCATAGGGAATGGCGATCGGTTTGGGCGTGCCGGCGTCCAGCACGATCCCCCGGTTCACCAGAACGCCCGTCGGCGTCTGCCAGATTCCGACGAGACCGCCGTTGCCGTTCTGCGCGATGCGCCATTGAAACACGGCCTGCTTGGTCTTGGAGTCCGACAGGGTCTGCACGATCGAGCACTGCTTCTTCCCGTCCGCGAACGTCAGGCAGGAATAGAGCCAGTCGCCGTAGTTCTTCTGGTCGCTGACCGTGGGCGCCGGCGGCTGGGCGGCCGACTGCGCCGGCGCGGCCGGTGCCTGCTTGGGCGCGGCGGTGTTCGGCGTGGCGGCGTCGCTCGGTTCGGAAAAGGAGAAGAGGCCGAAATAGGCAGCGGCGCCCGCGCCCGCGCAAAGGAGGACCAGGGCAATCGCCACTCCGAAGATCACGCGCATGAACTCACTCCCCGTTCCCTGAACGACCACTCGTTACTACGATCGTCAGCGCGCCGCTACAGGTCAGTTGCGGCGTCATCGCTCACGCCGCCTCGCTCAGCGTCTTCGCGACCAGAACGTTGGCCGCCGCCCGCATCGCGTCGAACTGCCTTCGCCGCTGCTGCTCGAAACCGGCGCCGTTCTTGCGCCTGATGTCGGCGAGAAACCGCGACGAGAAATGCCAGGTGTTGCCGCCCGGGTTCACCTCAAGGACGTAAAGCCGCCCGCTTCCCGCTTCACGCATGATGTCGCAACCCTTTAGTGGTATTTCCGGCATGGCACCGTGCGCCGCGCGCGCCATGTCGAGAACGTCCCGCGGCTGCACGAAGGTCTCGATCTCGTCCAGCGCCTGACTGGCGATCACCGACGCCTCGATTTCGGCATCGCCCGCATCGAGGGCAACGCGCGGCTGCTGCGAAACCATCCGCTGGCAGTAGAGCGGCTCCCCGAACAGCGTCAGCACCCGATAAACCTCGACGTGCTCGCCGGTATCGATGAACTGCTGCACGATCATCGGCCCGCGCCGGCCGGGATGTCCTGCCGGAAACTCGGGCGGGGGGCGATAGCGCACCCGCCCGGTGCGGCTGAGCCCGATGCCTCGGCCCCACGACGACGTGGCGACGTCGCTGGGCTTCATCACCACGAACGCGCCCCACACCTTCGGATCGAGCACGGTGTCCGGCGTGAGCACGGTGGTGCGCGGCACGCGCACGCCCGCCGCCGCCAGTCGCCTGAGCTGATCGAGCTTCGCAATCGGCTTTCCCTGATAGACGGTCCCGCGCCGCGGCCGGAATCCGGTCAGCGCGCCGGGCGAAACCACCAGGGTCGGCCGCCGTGCCGCCTGCCGCCGCGACACGCTGTTGGGCAGCGTCGATGGCAGCAGGAACACCTCGATGGCGGGCTCGATGTCGGCGACATGGCCGGAAATCTCCGCCAGATCCGTGAGGGATTGCCATCCCGGCCTGTACGCCAGCACGAGATTGAACCGCCGCCCGCCGTTTGAATGCGCAAGGCCGCGCCGGGACGCCGGCGCGGCTGAATCCTGAACCAGCATTCCCTTCGCCCGCCTAGAACTCCTTCCGCACGCCCGCCTTCGCATCCCAGGTCGTCGAGTCGGCGCCGAATATTCCGCCGCCCGACACGTAGACCGACAGATGGTTCACGCTGGCGAACGTGACCGTGCCGCTGACCTCCTCGTAGAGCCCACCGATATCGTTGGTGAACTTGTTGGAATTCGAGCCGTCCGAGATCGTGACCGTGTTGTCGCCGGCGAACTCGTTCCACAGGCGCCCGAGGACGGTGAACTCCGTCGTCGACCCGTCCTTGTTCTTGAGCGTCGTGCCGAGCCGGGCGCCAATGCCGCCGCGCAGGCTCTCGGCATCGCCGAAGCTGACGGTGGCGCCGCCGCTCTGCATGTCGTCGAGGCTCATGTTGGCGTACGAGAACGAGGCCAGCGGCTCGAAGAAGTTCGCGCCCCTATAGAACCGGTTGCCGATGTTGGCGAGCACGCCGACCGTGGTGCCGTTGGTGTCTGCGTCCAGCGGAATGCCGCCGACCGTCGACTTGTAGTTCACATCGAGAATGTCGGCGTCGACCTGTGCGTCGACATAGAAGCCGCCTTGCGTGTACGCCGCGTAGCCGCCGAACTCGCCGCCGGAGTACTTGCCCGTCGTCCCGTAGCTCGAGAAATCGAGGTTGGACTGCACGTAGCCCGCAAATGCGCCGAGGCGGAAGCCCGAGGCCTCGCCGCCGGGGCTCATGTCGACGCCACCGAGGAACGTGTACGTATTCTGGTTGTAGCTGGTGTCGACGGCGCCGAGCCCGGTATCGACGGTGCCGCCCTGGTTTGACCAGCTCCCGCTGACGCGCGCCCACACCGCCGCGTCCGTCTTGCTCTGGTCCGGGCCTTGCGGCGTCACGTCGTCGCCGCCGCCGCCGGACCCGATCTCCGGGAAATGACCGCCATAGAGGTGGTCGGACACGATATCCGTCCCGGCGTAGAAGATGTTGACCGCGCCGGTCGTGATCGTCGGCGCCTGGTAGCTGTCCGGAAGCGCGTCGGTGACGAGATAATATCCTTCGCCGCCCTGGCCGGGCCCACCCTCGTCGCGCTCCGTCAGGTACCAGGCGTAGAAGGTGCCCTGCTGGATGGCCGCGATGCCGTTGACCGTGGTGTACTTCTTCGACGCCGAGGAGATGTAGAACGCATCGCCATCGACGCAGGCCGCGTTCACACAGCCGCTCGTGGAACCATCGACCTGGACGACCTGGACACCGTCGCTGTTCATGTCGCCGGCGTTCAACAGATCGGTATTGGTGTTGTTGATGATGAGCGCCGTGACGCCGTCCGTATTGCCGGTAACGTGGAGCAGGTCGCCCGCCGGGGTGCCGCCCTGGCCTACCGGCTTGTCGAGATAGGCGTCCAGCGCCACGATGCTGTACACGGGAGCGACCTCAACATCGGATGGATGCTCGGCGTCGTACGAGCCGCCGTGGAAGTTTCCGTTGACCGTGATCGTGTCGCCCGCCTGTCCGTCGAGCGCGCTGAGCGCGCCGGTGCGCCCGGGATCGTCGTTGTAGAAGTCGGCCACGTTGAACGTCGTGTTCGACAGCGACGGAGTGCCCTCGACGCTCTGCGCGAACGCAGTCTGGATCAGTCCCTCGTTGTAGATGGCCCCGACTGAAGTCCCGACGGTGTTGGTGCCCTCGGTGAACCAGGTGCCGTAGTTATTGATCTGCGCCTGGATGACGGCCGGGTCGTCTTCACCGATCTGGTAGTTGTTGAAGCCGGTGAGATTGACCGTGCCCAGCAGCACGCCGTCGTTGTCGATCGAGACACCGCCGACCGACGACATGATCAGGTTGTCCCCCGCCGCACCGTTGTTGTCGATGCGCTGAAGCGCAGCCTGGTAGTCGCCGGCATCGAGGGTCGCATCCTGGCCGTCCGACTCGATGTAGTTGCCGACGTTGCCGGCATCCGTGAGAAACGGGCGCAGATCGGTCTGCGCGTTGTTCGGGTCCGTGTCCGGATCGACGAAGCCCTCGAGGTTGGTGCTGGCAATGACCCCGGCGTTGTAAATGTAGCCGTTGGCGTAGTCCTGCTGCGCAAAAGCGTCGCCCTGCACGTAGTCGCCGGACGTGTTCAGCAGGATGACCGGCGTATTCGCTCCGCCGGTGCCGACGATCAGACCGCCGGTGATCGGCGATTCCGTATTCTCGGAGCCGAGGTTCTTCGGCGCGCCGTTGTAGATCGCCGCGGTATCGACGGCGCTGTCTCCGCTCGTGGCGATGTCGCCTTCGCCGTCGAGGTAGGATCCGATCGAGATCGCCGATGCGCTGCTGACGCCGATGATCGTGCCGCCGTTCCCGCCCTCGTCGTCGCCGTTGGAGATGTAGACATGGCCGCCGACGAGTTGCTCGTCGACATCCGCCGCCTGCACGCCGGCGATGGTGATCGCGCCCATGCTGTCGCTGTTGGGTACGCCGCCGAAGTCCGCCGTGTCGCTGCCGTTGTGACCCTCCATCATGCCGCCGGCGTTGTAGATGTAGACGTCGCCGCCGGTGAGCCCGTCGCCGCCGTCCTCGCTGCCGAGCTCGAACGCCATTTCGTCGCCGTAGATCGTGCCGTTGGTATTGTCGAGCACGACGTTGCCGTTCTCGATATTGGACAGCTTGACGCCGAAATCGCCGCCGGTGATCAGACCGCCTTCATGGTGCCAGGGGCTGGGGCTGCCGCTGCTGTTGTCGATATAGACGACGCTGTTGGTGACCTCGCCGTCTTCGTTCGTGACGATCGAGACGCCGCTGCCGACCCCGTCGAGCACGATGCCGCTGCCGTCCGACCCGACGATCTGACCCTTGACGTTGTCGATCGAGACCACGCCCGCGATATTCGAGCCGGAGATGCCGTTGCCGTCGAGGCCCCAGATGCCGGTCGTCTGCGGTTCGACGCGCAGGAAGTCGTCGCCGACCGCATCCGAGAGCGCGCAGTTGATCGTCGACGCCACCGCCCAGTCCAGCCCATCCTCGCCATAGGGGGAGAGATCGTTGCTGCCGTTGTCGCGCGTATAGCTGTTGTCGATCGTGACGTTCCCGGTGCCGCCGTCGCCCTTGGTCACGTCGCTGATGTCGATGCCGTCGCCGTTGACGCCGACGATCAGGCCGCCGGGAGTCTTCGTCAGGTGGTTATTGCTCCACGAGGCCGAGCCGCTGTTATCGACGTATATGCCCTGGTTCGAATTGTAGTTGCTGTCCGACTCGCTCGTGATGTCCGAAATCACCAGGCCGTTGTCGCTGCCGGCGATGATGCCGCCCTGGTGACCGTGATAGGTGGCGGTGTTGTCGACCGCCACGGCGTAGGTCGAGTAGCTGTGGTGGTCGCCCTCGACATCGCTGATGGAGACGCCGTCGCCATCGAGGCCCGCGATCACGCCGCCGCTGTTGTCCAGGTCCACGATGTTGTCGCCGTGGTGCACGTGGTCGCCGTCGACGTCGGAGATGGAGACGCCGGTGCCGCCGAACGCGATGATCTCGCCTTTGGCGTTATCGACCGAGGCCGACCCGTCGACGTCGTGCATCTTGACGCCGTAGTTGTCGCCGAGAATCGTCCCGCCCGAGCCCCAGCCGTATCCTTCGTTGTTGACTGTCGCGTCGCCGCCGATGTCGCCGAGCGACACGCCGGCATAGTTTTCGCCGACGATCAGACCGTTCTGGTTGTTGACGGTGGTATCGCCATCGACGTTGTAGGCCGCCACGCCGCTGTCGTCGCCGAAGATCCCGGTGCCGACCGTGCCGTGGCCGTTGCTGTCCGGGCTGTTCGCGAGGTCGTGCAGCAGGCTGTAACGGCTGCCGTAGAGCGCGTCGTCGTCGAGCGAATACAGGTTGATCGACGTCGCCAGCGTGTTCTGGTTGTCGATCGTGACGTCGCCGTTGTCGACGTCGCTGATCTTCACGCCATCGCCGTGCACGCCGACGATGAGACCGCCGGCGGTAAATCCGTGTCCGTTCCACGACGCGCTGTTGTCCACCACCACGTCGCCGCCGGTACGGCGCGTGTTGACGTCCGAGATGCTGACGCCGTCCTCATTGCCGGCGATGACGCCGCCGTGGCCATTTTCGACATCGACGGTATCGCCCGAGCCTTGACCGTCGACGTCGGAGATGGAAACGCCGGTGCCGCCGAAGGCGACGATCTGGCCATGGGCATTGTCGACCGACGCCGACCCGTCGACGTCACGAATCTTGACGCCGTAATTGTCGCCGAGGATCGCGCCGCCCGAGCTCCAGCCGTAGCCCTCGTTGTTGACCGTCGCATCCCCGCGGATGTCCCCTAGCGACACGCCCGCGTAATCTTCGCCGACGATCAGCCCGTCTTCGTTGTTGACCGTCGCATCGCCATCGATGTTGTAGGCGGAAACGCCGGTCTCGTCGCCGAAGATGCCGGTCCCCACAGTGCCGTGGCCATTGCCGTCCGCGCTGTTCGCCAGACCGTGCAGCAGGCTGTAGCGGCTGCCGTAGAGCGCATCGTCGTCGAGATGGTTGAGGTTGATCGACGTTTCCAGCGTGTTCTGGTTGTCGATCGTCACGTCGCCGTTGTCGACGTCGCTGATCTTCACGCCGTCGCCGCCGACGCCGACGATCAGCCCGCCGTCGCTAAATCCATGCCCGTTCCACGACGCGCTGTTGTCGACCGTGACGTCGCCGTGCGTGTAGCGCGAGTTCACGTCGGAAATGCTGACGCCGTCGTCCTTGCCCGCGATGATGCCGCCATCGCCGTTGTCGATGTAGACGGTGCCGTATTCGCTGTTGCCGTGGCCGCCGATGCCGGAGAGGTTCACGCCGTCTTCATTGAAGCCGACGGTCACGCCCGCCTCGTTGTCGAGCGCGAAGTTGCCGCCGATATCGCTGACCGCGACGCCGGTGTAGTGGCCGGCGATCGTGCCGCCATCCTCGCGCCAGCCGTCACCGCTGTTGTCGATGGTGACGTCGTCCGCGACCTTGGTCGCGAAGATGCCGTCCTCGTTCTGGCCGGCGATCAGCCCGCCGTCGCCGTTCAGGATCGTGACCGAGCCCGCGACGCTGAAAACGTCGCTTACGTTCGCCGTCCCGATATAGATGCCGTCATTGCCGCCGAGCGTCGCTCCGTCTTCGTTGTTGTAAAAAACGTTGCCGTTCTGAATGCCTTCCAGATCGGCACCATTGACGCCGCCCTCGACCAGACCGCCGTCGCTGTTGTCGATATAGACGACGGTCGAGTTCCAGTACGGGTTGACCGACGCGCCGATATCCCACAGTTGGATACCATCCGCCTGCTGGCCGAAAATCTGTCCGTTGGAATTGTCGACCGACACCTTGCCGTCGATATTCTGCGCATAAACGCCGTCGTAACCGCCCCAGATGCCGGTGGTGATGCCGCCGTGCAGCGGATCGGGCGCGTAGCCGCCGTCGAGCACGTAGTTCAGCGCGTAGCTTTTGTGAGAGCCCGTGCCGCTCACCATCTGATCGAGCAGGGTCGTGCCGGCGGGATCGGTCGAGGTCGTATTGCCGTCGTAGCCGACCGCGTCGTCGATCGCCGAGGTGCTGAGGTTGTTGCCGGCACCGTTCCGCGTATCCGAGTTGTCGATCGTGACGTCACCCACCACGCCGGTGACCCCGACGCCGTTGCCGGTCTCGCCGACGATCAGGCCGCCCGGCTTCGCATGGCGGCCGGAACCGCTGCCGCTGTTGTCGATGAGAACGCCGTTTTTGCCGGACGTGTACGACACCGAGTTGCCGATGCCGTAAACGTTGATGCCGTTGGCCGAGCCGACGATGATGCCGCCGGCTGAACCATGACTCTCCGTCGTGTTGTCGACGATGACCGAATAGCGCGGCGCGCTGGAAGTCGCCCCGCCAATGTCGTGAATGGCCAGGCCGTCGCCGTCGAGACCCGCCGTCAGACCGCCCTGGTTGTCGTAGGTCGTGGTATTGGCGAACGAAATTTCCTGGCCGGTGGTCGAGCCGATCATCGATCCGAGGCTGTGATTGTCGACGGTGATGTTGTCGGCGTGGGACAGGTTGGCGCCTTCGCCGTCGTTGCCGGCGATGTGCCCGTAGTTGGTCAGCGTGATGTCGTTCGTGCCGCCGCCATAGGCAACGACGCCGTCGGTGCCGGTGATCGAGGAGCTTTGGTAGGCGCTCGACTGGCCGTTGCTGACGCTGATGTTTCCGTCGGCCGAGATGTTGATGCCCGACCCCGGACCGTTGTCATCGTCCGTGCCGAAATTGGCGTGACCCGCGATGGTGCCGTAGTTGTCGACCGTGACAGCGCCGGTGACCTGATAGTCTGCGCCCACGCCGCCATCGACGGAGGACACGTGGACGCCTTCGCCCCAGTTTTCCCCGTTAGGATCGCCGCTTGAGGTGCCGACACCCTTGCCGTTGATCGTCCCGTAGTTCGTGATCGTCGCCTGCACCGCGATATTCTGGGCGATGTACAGGCCGTCATCGGCGCCCCGGATGACCGCGGTCGTGTTGTTGGCGTTGCCAACGTTGATGTTGAGCGTGCCGATGACGGAATCGCTCGTCACGTCGGGCGCATGCGTGCCGGATTGCCCGATATGCAATCCGTCGCCGGGATGAGTGACGAAGGTCGTGTCGTTGCCGCCGTAGAGCGTGCCGTTGATGTTGAAGGTGATCGTGTTGGTGCCGGTGTCGCCCTGATCGTAAAACCGCAGGCCGTCGCCCGAGTTCCCCACAAGAACAGAGCTGGCAGTCTCCGTAATCGTGCCGGAATAGTTGTTGGTGTTGTCGACGACGACCGCAGCCTCATGGGTCGAGTTGAACTGGTTCGTCATCGTGTACTTGTCGGGCGTTCCGCCGGACTGGCCGATGCTGACAGTGAAATCGTCGGTCGGCACCAGCGGTCCCTGCGGATTGCTGCCGCTCTGCGTGCCGGTGGTGGTGCACACCCAGGCGTTCACGCCGCTGCAGCCGGCCATTGCGCCGCCAGTCAGCCCAAACAGCAGCATCGGCGCCGCAGCAACCGCAATGCTGTTGGGGATCGCACGCCGCAGCGTCGCGAGCGCACCGTCCCGCCAGGCGCCGCGCCGCGGCCGCGCAACGAACGCGGCAAGATTGCCGAGTGCTCCGCCAACCATGGCGGAAGTACCGAGCATCGCATTTCTTGTTTTTGGGGGATTTACAACCAGCCGCTTGAAAGCGCGACGACGCGACGCGCGGATAGCTCCGCGAGCATTCCTGCCAGCCATTATGCCCCCTCGTGGACCGGAGCCGCCGCCCGGTCCGTACTGCCGCATGAGACATCAGGACTCCGCCGCGGATTCCCGATGTGTGACGGCCACTCTGCCAGAATTCACAACTTGCGCAATTGGTGAACGAAGCGTTTCCGGCTCCTTAGCAATGCATTAACCATTGCATCGAACATCGAAAAAGTACGAAATATCAAAGGCTTATAAGAGAACGCCGGCGCAGCCCGCGAGCCAGCCGACAACGCCAGGATGCGATACTGAAGGGATGTGGCTTTCGCGCCACAATTCTTCGGCCGCGAAGCAACCCTCGCGACAGGCCGCCTGATTTTCACGGGATCCGGAAGCGACCGCCGTCCCCTCCTGTGCATAAGGGCCAGAACGAACCTGAGATGCCACCCGAAATGAATAAGGCCGCGCCGTAGTGCCGGCGCGGCCTCGTCCTGACCCAGTATTGCGGTGGTCGCCTAGAACTCCTTGCGAACGCCCGCCTTTGCATCCCACGTGGTCGAGTCGGCGCCGAATATTCCGCCACCCGAAATGAACGTCGACAGGTTGGTCTTCGTGTCGGCGAAGGTCACCGTGCCGCTCACCTCGCCGAGAACGCCGTGGTTGTTGTCGGTGAATGTCTGCGGCGGGTTCACGCCGTCGGAGATGGTGACGGTGTTGTCGCCGGCAAACTCGTTCCACACCCGGCCGAGCAAGGTGTACTCCACCAGCCCGTCCTTGACCTTCTGCGTCGTGCCGATACGGGCGCCCACACCAGCGCGCATGCTCTCGCCGTTGATGAAGTGGACAGAGTCGCCACCGACCGTCTGGTCGACGAGAGACGTATTGACGTAGGCGAAGGAGGCCAAGGGCTCGAAGAAATTCTTGCCCATGTACATCCGGTCGCCGATGTTGGCGAGCACGCCGAGGGCAGTGCCATCGGTGTCGATGGTCGCGCCGCCGCCGATCGGGGCGTCGAAGTGAGCCCTCATGAAGTCCCCATCGACCTGCGCATCGGCGTAGAAGCCGCCCTGCGTGTAGGCCGCATAGCCACCCACCTCACCGCCGGTGAACTTGCCGGTGGTTCCGTAGTTGCTGAAGCTGAGGTTGGACTGTCCGTAGCCGCCGAAAGCACCGAGGCGCAATCCGCTGGCCCCGGCATCCGGGCTCATGTCGACACCGCCGAGCAGGGTGTAGGTGTCCTGGTTGAAGCTGCTGTTGAACGGACCAAGACCCGTATCGACTGTGCTGCTCTGGTTCGTCCAGCTGCCGCTGGCCCGCGCCCATATGGCCGAGTTCGTCTTGCTCTGGTCGGGACCCTGCGGCGTCACGTCGGCGCCGTAGCCGTCCGCGCCGGTCAGCGGGAAGTGCCCGCCGTAGAGGTGCTCCGCGACGATGTCGCTGCCCGCGTAGAACAGGTTGATGAAGGCACTGTCCATCTGCGCCACCTGGTTGGCCGTCGGCAGCGCCGTCGTCACCAGGTAGTAACCGTCCTCACCCTCGGACGGCATGTCGGTCTTCTCCGTCAGGTACCAGCCGTAGAACCCGCCCTGCTGGATCAGCCCGTAGCCGTTGACGTTGAGGTAGTTGGTCGACTGGTTGGAGATGTAGAACGCATCGCCATCCTTGCACGCCGCTTCGGCGCAGTTAGCGCCGTCGAGCGTGTCCGGATTGTCAACCTGCACCACCAGGACACCATCCGTGTTGCCGCCGGTCAGCGGAGCCGAGTTCAGGTTGTTGACGATGAGACCGGTGGTTCCGTAAACGGCCCCGTCGATCTTCAGCAGGTCGGCACTGGGGGCCGGATCATCGCCCGTAGCGGCGAGATAGGCGTCCAGCGCCACGTAGCTGTGAGCATCATTCTCATTGTCGCTGCCGTGGAAATCGCCGGTGATCTCGGTGGTATTCCCGGACACGCCGTCGAGAGAGCTGAGATATCCGTTGTACGTTGGATCGTCGTTATAGAATGTCTCGACATCGAACGTCGTGTTCGTCGGAACCTCGGCGCCGAAGGCGGTCTGGATCAGGCCCTCGTTGTAAATCCACGTAGCGGTATTGGTGCCCTGCGTGAACCACCCGCCGTAGTTGTCGATCTCGTTACCGGCGGTAAGATTCGTTTCGAGCTCGGTATCGTAATACTGGTTCGAGCCAGTCAGATTGACCGTGCCGAGCAGCGCACCGTAGTTCTCGATCCACGTCGCACCGACCGACGACTCGATCAGGCTGTCCGTTGCCGCACCAGTGACGCTGGTGGGGTTGTAGGCGACGTTGATGTTGTTGATGCGGCCCAGCGCCGACTGGAAGTCGCTCGAGCTCAGGCTGGAGTCCAAGCCGCCGGACTCGACGTAGGAGGCAACGTTATACGCATCCGTCAGGAACGGCCGCAGATCGGTTTGCGTGTTGTTCGGGTCCGCATCCGGATCGACGAAGCCTTCAATGTTCGTGCTGGCGATGACGCCGGCGTTCCAGATGTAGCCGTTCGTGTAGTTCTCGTCGTCATTGACATGCGACGACGACGTGTTGAGCACGATGACCGCGTTGGCATTCGGACCACCGCTGCCGGCGATCAGGCCGCCGGTTATCGGGCGGCTGTCGTCATCCCCCAGGCTCCAGATGTTATGAGGAGACCCGTTGTCGATATCCGCAGTGTCGACCGCCGAGCTATCGTCGGTTGCGATCGCTCCATTGCCGTCGAGATACGAACCGATGACGATCGCCGAGGCCGAGTCGACGCCAATGATCGAGCCGCCGTCCTCGCCATTATCGTTGTCGTTGTAGATGAAGACGTGGCCGCCGTAGTACGTCTCCGTGTCTTCAGCGTAAACGCTTTGTACGTTGTTGATTGTGATGGCGCCCAGGCTGTCGGCACCCGGCACGCCGCCAAAGTCCGCATCGCTGCCGTCCGCGCCTTCCATAAGTCCGCGGCTGTTGTAAATGTAGACGTTACCGCCGAGCAGGCCGGCATCCTCTTCGGTGCCGCCGAGTGCGAACGCCATCTCGTCGCCGTAGACAGTGCCCTTGGTGTTGTCGAGAACAACGTCGCCGTTCTCGATCGCCGACAACCGCACGCCGTAGTCGCCGCCGGTGATCAGACCGCCGCTGCCACCCCACCAGACGTTGCTGTTGTCGATGTAGACCGCGTTATCCTCGCTGGAGGCGGTAAGACCACTGCCCACGCCGCTCAGGGAGATGCCGCTACCACCCTCATCCGCCTGCCCGACGATCAGCCCCTGCTGGTTGTTGACGGAAACGGAGCCGTCGATGGCAGAGCCATCGATGCCGCTGCCGCCAAGCCCCCAGATGCCGGTGGTCCCCTGCGATATATTCCGCAGGAAATCGTCGCCTGTCGCATCGGTCAATGGGGTGTCAATCATGCCCGCAATCGTCGAGTCGATGTTTGACGAGCTGATGTCGTTACTGCCGTTGTTCAGCGTACGGCTGTTGTCGATCGTGACATCGGCGTGGACAGTGCTGAGGTCGATGCCGTCGCTGCCTACACCGACGATCAGACCGCCCGGCCTGTCGTTGCGGCGAAAGCGCGAGCCGCTGTTGTCGATCGAGACGGTGTTATAACCCGACGCGTAGGTCGAACCGACATCGTTGATAGAGATGCCATTCTCCGCGCCGGCGATGATACCGCCGGTATCCTGACGACGCGCGCGCGTGTTGTCGATGTCGACAGCATTGCCCGAGATCGACTGACTGTTTGCAATGTTATTGATTTCAAGACCGTCGGTGCTCGTGCCGCCGAGTAGGCCGCTCCGGTTGTCGACGTCGGCGACGTTCGAATACTGGACCACCAACCCGACCGAGCCGGTCATCGAATTGAGGCTGTGATTGTCCACCGTCGCCACGTCGGCGCCACGGATGTCAACGCCGGCGCCCGTGCCGCCCGCGATATGGCCGTAGTTGGTCACGTTCACGTCGCCGCCGCCCGCAACCGGCGTTCCCGGAGTGTTGACGGAATCGCCAATGCCATAAGGCGTGACGCTTGCGTCGATGTAGAGGCCGTTGCCGCTGCTGGTGACCGAATCGCTGCCGTGGAGCGTCACGTCAATGTCGCCGCCGTGCGAGATGAGCTCGTAGCCGTTAACCGTCGAACCCGTGTAGCTGTAGCCGTAGTTGCCACCCGGATCGCTTGTCCGGGTTCCGGTGGCGCTGACCGAGCCCAGCGACTTCACGGTGATGTGGCCGCCGACCGTCTCGAGGTAGACGCCATCGACGCCGGTGCCGGTGATCGAGTTCGGCGTGTTCGTGTCGTTGGTGAGGGTGATGTCGTAGGCGTTGTTGCCCGAGTAGTAGTTGACCGCGCCCGCGTTGTAGCCGGGATCGGTCGTGGTGAAGGTGACGCCATTGAGATGGATCGTCATGTTGCCCGGCACGTCAGTCGTCGGGTCGGTATAGTTGATGCCGTTTGCGGCGTAGGTGCTGTTTCCGCCCGAGTTGCAGGTAACGTCGTAGGGGCCGCCGCCGCTGACCCCGCCGCAATCGCTTTCGGCGAAGGCAACGCCCGGCAGCGCCATCGCGCCGAAGACGCCGCCCACGATCAGCGAACCTGCGATGAACCATTTTCTCGATGACGTCGGCTTCGCGGGCGCGAAAAGCGAACCACCCGTCAGGGCGGTACCGCGCAGGAGTCCCTCTTTGTCCCGTGGGGGAGTGACAACCAGCCGCGTAACGTTACGACGAGACGCGCGGATCGCTCCGCGAGCATTTCTGCCAGCCATGTGAACCCCCTCGTAGACAGGATCCGCAATCCTGCCTGTGGTAATGCCGCATATGCACAGACCCTCCGCCGCGGATTGCCTGTGCGATTCTCACTGTGCCAGATTTTTGCCCTGCCGCAAGCGGCAAGTGGCGCTTGTCCGCGATCCGCAAAGTAACGTCGTTCGTTCGCCATGCACGCAAAACCGCGGATTGCCAACAGGTCCGATTGCGAATTCAGTGGATCGACTCGGCCGGACGTCATTCGTGTGACACATCTATTTCGCCGCTTGTATCTTTTAGGCAACATCTGTGAGGGTGCTCGCTGCACCTCGCCCGCGCAAGTAACGCGAAAGGTTTTCGAAACGATTCGCCCGAGATCATCGCTTCGAAGCAGAATCGGCTGCGTAGCGCTGGCGGCCTGGCTCGTCGTGCTGTGCGCCCCATTGCTGCCGGCAGGCAGCGCAGCAGCGGGCGGAACCGAATCGGCGATTCTGATTCCCGATCCCGCCGCCGGCGTGGCCATGCGTGCCACCCTCGTCCGCCCTCCGGGCAAGGGCCCGTTTCCTCTCGCTCTCATCAATCATGGCTCCGAGGAAGACGAATGGGGCCGGGCCACCATGGACATGCCCTCCTTCCCCGGCGTGACGGACTGGCTCCTCGCCCATGGCTATGCGGTCGTCGTGCCGCTGCGGCCTGGCCACGGCGCGACCGGCGGCCCTTATCTCGAAACGCAGGGCTCCTGCCGCAACGCCGATTTCGTGAAAGCCGCGAACGCCACCGCCGACAGCATCGCCGTCGCCATCGACTACATGACGAAGCAGCCGTTCATCCGCCCGCGCGGCGTCCTCGTGGTCGGCAATTCCGCCGGCGCCTGGGGCGGCGTGGCGCTGGCCGCCCGCAACCTTGCCAGCGTGGCGGCGATCGTCGGCTTCGCCCCCGGCCGCGGCGGCCACGAGTACAACCGCCCCGGCAACAACTGCGCGCCGGATCGTCTCGTTGCTGCGGCCGGCGCCTTCGGCAGCACCGCGCGGACACCAGCGCTCTGGCTCTACGCCGCGAACGACACCTATTTCCCGCCGGATCTGTCGCGCCGGATGGCGGATGCCTATCGCAGCGCCGGCGGCAAGCTCGACTACGAGCTCCTGCCTCCCGTCGGCAGGGAAGGCCACGGCCTCATCCTCGCCGATGGCGCCGCCACCTGGGCCCCGTACCTCGAGAAGTTTCTGGCCGCCACCCCTGCGCGCCACTGAGGCGCGCTCTTCTTGGCAAAACGCCGGAGTTCTGTATTCAATCGTCTGTGCCGCGTTTTTCGTTTCTCTCTCTCGCCCGCAACGCCCTCACCGGCCATCGCAACTGGCCCGAGCAGTGGCGCTCGCCCGAGCCCAAGACCGGGTACGATGTCGTCATCGTCGGTGGCGGCGGCCATGGTCTGGCAACTGCGTATTACCTGGCGAAGGAGCACGGCATCACGAATGTCGCCGTGCTGGAAAAAGGCTGGCTCGGTGGCGGCAACACCGGCCGCAACACAACGATCATCCGCTCGAACTATCTTTGGGACGAAAGCGCCGCGCTTTATGAGCATGCGCTGAAGCTCTGGGAAGGTCTCGCCGCCTATCTCAACTACAACGTCATGTATTCGCCGAGCGTCGTCATGATGCTCGCCCACACCGTACACTACGTGCAGGTGTTCAAGCGCCACA
>CAYOUO010000365.1:0-3052 GCA_964407155.1 uncultured Hyphomicrobiales bacterium
ACGAAGGGATAAGTCAGGTAGACGTGCGCGGACGAGACCTGCAGCGCGCGAATGAACTGGCGGTGCGGCAGCCGCCCGGTAAAGTGAACGCGGGTCGCATCGATCTTTCCCGCGACCTCCGACAGAAAGATCGACTTCCACGTCTGTCCCTCCGGCGGACGGGCGCCGTACGAGGTGCCATCGCCGCCGACGATCAGCACGTGCGCCCTCGGAAGTCTCGCCAGGATTTCGGGAAGAGTCCGCATGAAGACGTGGTAGCCGCGCATGGGCTCCAGATTGCGCGCCACGAAAGTCACCACCTGATCAGCGCGGGTCAGCCGCTTTCCCGCCCCGAGATCGAAGGTCGCATCCGGATTTGGCCGCGCCACGTCCGTGTCGATCCCCTCGTGGATGACATCGATCTTGCTGCGGAAGTGGCTCGGAAAGGTCGCGCGCTGCCACTCGGTCGGCGCCACCGCGCGGTCGCAATCCGACAGCGCGAGCAGTGTCGCAGCATTCTTCAGTCTGAGGCCGACGTCGCCATCGACCCCCGTCAGGGGAAACTCCTTGTCGAAACCGACATCGCGACCGTCGCCGCCGTAAAAGAACTCGCAGTAGAGCAGCAGGCGCGCCCTGGGAAATGCCGACCTGAGCGGGAGCGTCTCACCCCAGCCTGGATGCGCCAGAATGATGTCGGGCTCGAAACCTGACGCCCTCAGCGAAGACAGCCCATAGAGCACCTGTTCCGCGCGCCGGCATTCGGCATCGAAGCGCCGCGCAAAAGGATGGGTGGCGGAGACATCGCCCGGCGGCATCCGGTATTTGACTAGGTTCACGCCCTTCAGCGGCTTGGCCGTCATCGACCCGATGGCGGCCAGTTCCACTGACGAATCCCGTGACAATGCGCGGGCGATCGGGCCGAACTGCGCCGGAAAATTGTTGTGGACGAAGAGAACCTTCATGGCGCAGGGCTTTCGGCCGGCACGCGGTCTTTGCCTTCCGCTTCAAGCTCAGGATGCAATTTAACTCGCTCCATCAAGTCTATTTTCGATCTTCAGAAAAAGCGCTCTTCCTTCATTGATCGCCTGTAACCATTACATACGGTCATTCGAGCGCACTCTTCGAAACTAGACTACGCTCCTTTCAGCATCCGTGATCGAACCGCGAAATATTCTCGAATTATATTCGAGAATGTATTCGGAAAAACTCAGAAGAATTATCCACTTTTTCCACGAGGCGACCGAATGGCTACGCGTGCCAATACTCCCAAACGCAAGGTTCTTCAGGTGGACCGCGGCCTGTTTCTGGTTCGCTACGCGTCGGCGGAGGATGGCAGGAAGCCGCCGGTGGTCAGCGTCAGCCTCGATCCCGGCGCGGGCCCCGGGAACGCCATCGTCACCCATCCGGACGGGCATGAAGCGATCCTGTGGCAGCCCGGATCGGCGCTTGCCGTTCGCACAGTCGCGCCGGTCAAGCTCTTGGTCGAAGTCTCGCCGCTCGACGACGAAGGCTCCACCGCTGCCGTCGTCAACGTCGAGGCACTGACCTTCGGCGATCCCCCTTCCGAGGCCCCGTCGCGTCCACGAACTGAAGCAGCGAAGGACTTTTCCGGCGTGCGTGTGCTCGGTCACGTTGCCGGGCTTGGCGACATCACTGTCGGTCCCGACGAGTGGCTGGCGGGACCCTCGGCACCATCGCGCATCGAAGGTGTCGCGATCGAGTGGCCGGAAAAGCCATCCGGCGTTGATCTTCGCTATGCCTTCGGCGCGTCCAGGTCGGCGCAACGCCTGTCAGGCCTCGGCACCTTTTCCGGCACGCGCGGCCGCGCAAAGGCCGTCACCGGATGCACGCTCGAACTGTCCGGTCCGCGCTCGGCCGGTCTGCAGCTCCGGGTCGAAGCCCTGTTCCTCGGCTCGCCGACGACCCAGATGACCGGCAAGCGCATCACGATCGGCGGTGTGACCGGTCGCGAGCCGCTCGTCGGCCTGCGTCTTGCGATCGAACCCGCCGTTCGTGCCACCGGCATCTCCGAGCGGCAATCGCCGACGGGCGTGCGCATCTTCCGCAGCAGCGCCAGTCACGACGAGGCTGTGTTCTAGGATCGGCGGGGCGCTTGGCCGATGACCGTGTCCACTCATCTCGTCCGGGCGGACCACCTTACTCTGGAGGCGCGCGCCGCCGGCGCGCTCGCCGGACACGACTTCGCGGCGGCCTTCCGCTGGGCCGATCGCCGCTGCCGCATGTCGCCGCCACCGGAGGCGCACGCCTACGTGCTGCGCGCCGAAGCGTCGTTTCGCATGGGCGAGCATCACGGCGCGATCGTCGATCTCGGCCACGCGCTGGAGATCGCCCCGCATGACATTCGAGCCAACCGGCGCATGCTGCATTGGGGACCAGCGCGCCACCGCCGGAGGGCCGCACTCGCGCTGATCGCGGAGGACAGCGATGTGCGGGTTCTCCGCGACGCCCTCGCCGCCGCCGGCGACCGCCGCCCGCACGGAGCAGTCCGCGCTGACGAGGACCGCATCCGGGGATGGGCTGTGTGGCGAAAAGGCGAATCGATCGAGGTGGTGGTCGCCAGTGCCGCCGGCGAGACGGCTCGCTCGACCGTGCACGCCGCGCCTTCGCATCCGCTGCACGGCACCGGCTTCCAGGCGGCAAGTTTCGATTTGCCGCGTCCGCATTCCGACGCTCCGCATTTCATTCATCTCGCGCAGGACGGCCTCGCCTTCGCCACGACCTACGCACCGCCGAACGATCGAAGTGACGCTCCGCCACTGTCCGCATCCATCGCGGATGGCGTCACCGTTATCGTGCCCGTCTACCGCGACTACGACGCGACTCGCACCTGTCTGGACGCACTTCTGGCCGAGTTGCGCGCGGCGCCCCGCCACCGCGCCATCGTTGTCAACGACGCAACGCCTGAGCCGCGCATCGCGCGCTATCTCGATCGGATCGCCGGCCATCCCGGCGTCCGAATAATTGCCAACGCCGCCAATCGCGGCTTTGTCGGCTCGATCAATCGCGCGCTGCTCGAGGTCGAGGGCGGCGACATCATTCTTCTCAACGCCGA
>CAYOUO010000366.1:0-11379 GCA_964407155.1 uncultured Hyphomicrobiales bacterium
ATCAGCATGGTCGTCGGATCGGCGGTGCGGACCGGCCGGAAGGCGACGCGTTCCATGACGAGTGCAACGACAACGGTGACCAGAACGAGAATGAGAATGCTGCTGCCCAGCGAAAGCGCCAGCACGCCAATTGCCGCGTACAGCGCGTAGGCGCCCAGCGTGATGATGTCGCCATAGGCGAAGTTCACCAATCCCATCAGCCCGAATACCACGCCGATGCCGAGCGCGATCATGGCATCGAGAGCACCAAGACTGATTGCATCGATGAGATACCCGATCGCGGTGTTCACGTCGCGTGCTCCGGACGCGACGCCAGCCCTGCAAGATAGGCAACCTCGAAATCAGCGGACGTGCGCAGCTCGGCTGCGGTTCCGGCGAAGCTTACTTCTCCACGGCTCAGTGAATAGACACGATCGGCAAGGCCGAGCGCGCGCGTGACGTACTGCTCCGCCAGCAGGATCGTCGTGCCCTCGCGGCGCAGATCGGCGACGATCTCGAAGACGCGGTTGACCAGAAGCGGTGCCAGTCCAAGCGAAGGCTCATCCAGCAGAAGAAGCTTTGGCCTGGAAAGCAGAGCGCGGGCGATGGCAAGCTGCTGCTGCTCGCCCCCGGACAGACCGCCGGCCGGCTTCCTGTAGAGGCGCTGCAGTACCGTGAACCGCTCGAGAATTTTGGCGATGTCGGACTGGACGCCTTCGCGGTCCTTCCGCACCGTCGCCCCGAGTCTCAGGTTTTCCTCGACCGTGAGATGACCGAAGATGCGACGGTTTTCCGGAACCAGCGCCACGCCTTGCCGCACAATGTCTTCGGGCACGAGGCGGAGAAGATCGGCGCCATTCAGCAGGATCGTACCGGCCCGCGGCCTCACCAGACCGGCGATCGCGGCCAGGGTGCTCGACTTCCCCGAACCGTTCGGACCAAGAAGCGCAACGATCTCTCCCCGGCCCACGCTCAGCGTAACGCCACGAACGGCGGCGATGCGGCCGTACTGTACATGGAGATTTTCTACGGCGAGCATCTACGCACTTTCCGACGGCGTTCCGAGATATGCCTCGATCACTCGCCGATCGTTTCGAATCTCATCAGGCGACCCGACCGCCAGCGTCTTTCCAGCGTCAAGCACCTGTATGCGTCGGCAGAGCGACATCAGCAACCGCATGTCGTGCTCGATCACTATCATGCCGAAGCCGTTTTCCCTCTGGACGTCGGTCAGCAGCGCCAGCAGCTCACTGCTCTCGCTCTCGTTCATCCCTGCGGCCGGCTCGTCCAACAGCACATAGCGCGGCCGGGTTGCCAGGGTGCGCGCGAGCGCGACCGTACGCTGTTGTCCATAGGGCAATGTGCTCGCCTCACGCTCCGCAACAGCAAGCAGTTGCAGTCGCGCCAGCAGTTCGCGAGCTCCCGCGTTCGCCACATGGCGGGAAGCCCCCGCCCCCAGGAAGCCGAGAATGACGTTCTCACGGACCGTGAGGCGCCGGAACAGACGAACGCTTTGAAACGTCCGTCCGACGCCAAGGCGGCTCATTGCCGCCGGACGGCGCTTCGTAGCTTCGCGGCCATCGACCTTGATCGCTCCTGTCAGCGGCGCGACGAAGCCGCTGAGAACATTGAGCATGGTCGTCTTGCCGGACCCGTTCGGTCCGATCAGGCCGAGAATCTCACCCGGCGCGAGAGAAAGATCGACCGCATCCAGCGCGGCGACGCCGTTGAAATGAACCGATATCCGCCGCGCTTCCAGCATCTTGCAAGCATAGCACCACCATCCGCCAAAGCGGACGGCGCAACTACTGTGCGAAGGCGTCCGGCCACTTGCTCGGGGTCACGAACTCGATAAAGACCTCCTTGCCGCCATCGAAGCTGTTCAGCGCCATCGGGCGGATCGGCGCGTGGTTGGTCGGCGTGTAGGTCAGCGCTCCCAACGCAGTTGGCACGCCTTTCAGGTTGCTCAGCTTGTCATTGATGGCCGGCCCGTCGGTGCTGTTCGCCTGGATGATGGCGGCAGCGAACGCCTGAATCACGGAGTAGCCGGTCAGGAATGTGTTGGTCGGAGGTGCTGCGCCATACGTCTGGGTGAACCGTTGTGTGAGCGCCCACTGGTCGGCGACGGCCGGTCCAAAGGTGTAACCTTCGGCGCCGAAGTACACGTTGGACAGATTCGGGATGGCCTTCGCCCAATCCTCGCCGTCGTAGCCGGAGCCACCCACGATCGGGCTGTCCACGCCGGCGGCGCGAAGCTGCTTCACGGCCGCCGTGAGATCCGGAACGAACGAATCAATGAAGATAAAGTCGGGTTTTGGATTGAGCGCCTTCAGGCCCGTGATCTGCTCCGCGATCGAGAGTTCCTTCATCGAGATGCTGGCCTCGCCCACGACTTTTCCACCAAGGCCGGTGAAGGCTGTGGTGAAATATTTGGCGAGCCCCTTCGTGTACTCGACCGTCGTGTCGGTGATCAGGTAAGCCGTGCGCCAGTTCTTCTTCTGGTAGACCCATTCCGCCAGCGCGCCGGCCTGATAGTTCGAGCCAAGCGCCATCGAATAGGCGTAGGGGCCGATACCCTGCGCGCCGAACTTTGGATCGCCAGCGCAGGTCGAGATGGCCGGTACCTGCCGCGCGTTTGCCACGACCGCGGCCGGCGAACCGAAATCGAAGTCGCAGGCAGCGACAATCGCGACCGCGCCCTGGTCGAGTAGCGACGTTGCACCCGTAGCGGCGAGTGCGGGATCCGTCTTTTGGTCGAAGCGCAGGATTTCGATCGGACGGCCGAGGACGCCGCCGGCTGCGTTGATGTCCTTGACGGCGAGATCGATGCCCTGGCTCGGCGGGCCGTCATAGGTCGACATGAAACCCGTCTTGCTTTCCACGACGCCGATCTTGATCGGGTCCGCGGCAAACGCATGCATCGATCCCAGTGCAGCCAACGCCATCGCGAGGCCGGCGCTGGCAGAGGCGCGGCTCGACATGCCGAGTATGTGCAACATCGCTATTTTTCCCGATGAACTGCGACGTCTGGAGCCGACGTCTGGGCGGTGACTAAATCGCAAATCGCCAAATTGTCTATCAACTTGGTCGCGTATTGGAGATCGCGACCGCGCCGTGGGCAACTTGCGACCAGCGACCGGCGATTCGCCGTGGTATTTATTTCCGAATTCGCGTCGATCGCAGACAAGCTTTTGCCGGTGGCCGGAAAAATAAAAATGCCAAGCGTCCAGGAAAAGAATGCATTGGACGCCCGCAGGCCACAGGACTCCCCCCGTTAACTAATTGGCAGGGAACAGGAATGCAGTCAACAGAGCGACAACGTAGAGACCAATGCCGAATGCCGTGTGACCCAGAATGCTGCGCAAGCGGGCCACATTCGGATTGGGAGTCCTGGACGCCGCAATGCCTGCGCCCATACCGGGTTGCATGATGAGAAATGGCGCCGCCAAAGCAACCCAGGCGAGGATGAGCGCGGGCATCAGCGAGGGATGGTGCACCCATCCGACTCCTTCTACGGCGACAAGCAGTGCGGCGTAAAAAATCCCGACAGCATAGTGCGTAGTCCAACCGATCAAGAGTTCACCGCGCACCGGCGCCGCATCGGCAATGTTGGCATGGACAAACCGTCCTCGCGGGAAATAGCCGATCCAGCGTCCGACTGTTCCCCAGTTCGCGGGTGGAACGCCGAAGAAGCGTGCGCCGCACATCGACCACAGATCGAGAATCGCCGTCGCGCCGGCGCCGATCAAAACAGTCCGGACCGTGAGCGCTAGTGCAAAGGACAACGGTGTAATCCCCGCTTCGCCATTTCCGACTTACCGGTATTCCTTGAGCAGCGCTGGTCGCGAACCTGCGGCGTCAAAGTTCGCTCATTTTGCGCGATTTTTGCAGAACTATGCCTGCGGTCGCTCGGCGCGGCCACTGACCGCAGAGGCATACGCCGCCTCCGCGGCTGCGAATGTCTTGAGGTTGTCGGCAGCGCTCGTGTCCGCCGGTTTGCCGTCGCGGACAGCGGACAGCATATGCGCGCAGGTGGCATAGACACTTTCCTGCACGACATGCCACGGACGCTCCGCCCACGGCAACACCGGCGCGTCGACATTGGACGCCCGCATGGAGCCGCCGGCCGTCACTTCCATGATCGCGCCCGGCTTCAGCGCAAGGCCGCCGTCAGGCCCCTCAAGTTCGACGACCGTTTCCGGGAAGGCATCCGGCAGCCGGCGGGATTCATACGTTACTTCAACCACCGACACGGCACCCGACCTGTGTCTGATCAGCATGGTGGCAGTGTCCTCAGCCTGAACTCGCGGATTGCGACGCTGGAGTTCCGCGGAGACATGTTCGATCTCGCCAAGGAACACGCGGGCGACATCGAGCACATGGACTCCGACATCGATGACAGCGAAGCGCTGCTCCCGCAGAAGATAGGGTTGACCCGCATAGATATCGTACCCGGTACGGAAACTGATCCGCGCCCAGCTTGGCGTTCCGATGGCGCCGGAACGGATGACATTCGCGGCTTCGCGTATCGGCTTCTGGAAGCGGAAATTTTCATGCACCGCCAGGAAAACGCCAGCTCGCCCCGCACGCTCCGTCATGGCGATGCACTCGTCCAACACGGGCGCAAACGGTTTCTGAACAACTGTCGGGATGCCGCGGTCGATGGCAAGATTCACGAGCGCCGGGTGCGTTTCCATCCGGGTCGCGATATCGACGAGGCCGAGTTCGCGCTCGCGGAACATTGCCGCGGCGTCGGTGTACCAGTGCGCGACGCCGAACTTGTCGGCCGCGGCTTTCGCCTTCATCACATCGACATCGCAGACTGCAACGAGATCAGCACCCGCCGCTTTCAGGTCGCGCCACGAGTTCAGATGGTTCTGCGCAAAGAACCCGCATCCCACCATTCCAACCGCGATCCGCTCCGGCATTATTCCCCCCAAACCAAAAAAAATCTAACGCAGCGGCAGCGTCTCCGAGCGCTTCACCTGTCCGAGTGCGAAACTGGTCTCGATCGAGGCGACGCCTTCCAGACGCGTCAGTTTGCTCTTCAGGAACTGTTCGTAAGCGGGAAGATCGCGAACGACAATCCGCATGAGATAGTCGCGCTGTCCCGTCATCAGGTAGCAATCGGCGACTTCGGGCCAGCTGGCAACGGCGCGCGCGAAATGATCGAGGTTCTCTTCGCGCTGACGTTCGAGCTTGATGGAAGCGAAAGCGCTGATCGGCAGCCCGATCTTGGTCTGGTCGATGATTGCGGTGTAGCCCTTGATGATCCCAGCCTCCTCCAGCAACCGCAGCCGGCGGGCGCATGGCGACGGTGAAAGGCCGACCTTCTCGGCCAGCTCGTGAGTGGAAATTCGACCGTCGTTCTGGACCGCGGCGATGATCTTGCGATCAATGGCATCGATGGCGCGGATTGGCACATTTGGCGATTTTTTGCGAGGCATATTAGCTGATACTGCCAATCGAAACCCATATTCAAGCGGATTTTGGTTCCCCTCGCCAAGACTACGAGCGCAGCTTTGCCCCGACGCATGGAGCCCCGCCGATGTCCGATCCACGCCTGCCTGTTCTCGCGGCCCTCGAACGGAAGGTGCTGTGGCTCGCCACCTGGATGATCCATAGCGCCAACCATCTGCGGCCCGGCGACGGCATGAAGGTCGGCGGTCATCAGGCGTCCTCCGCCTCGCTCGCGACGATCATGTCGGCGCTCTATTTCGCGGCGCTGCGGCCCGAGGACCGGGTCGCGGTCAAGCCTCATGCCAGCCCGATTTTTCATGCCATCCAGTATCTGCTCGGCAGGCAGACGCGGGAAATGCTTGAGAATTTTCGCGGCTTCCACGGCGCCCAATCCTATCCGTCGAGGACGAAGGACAGCGACGACGTCGATTTCTCCACCGGCTCGGTCGGCCTCGGCGTCGCCCAGACGCTGTTCTCATCGCTGGTGCAGGATTATGTGCGGGCGAAGGGCTGGAGCGGCACAGCGGAACCGGGGCGCATGGTGGCGCTGGTCGGCGATGCGGAAATGGACGAAGGCAACATTTTCGAGGCGCTGCTCGAAGGCTGGAAGCACGGCCTCAAGAACACCTGGTGGGTGGTCGATTACAACCGGCAGAGCCTCGATGCGGTCGTGCGCGAAGGATTGTGGGCGCAATTCGAATCGATGTTCCGCAACTTCGGCTGGGATGTCGTCATCCTGAAGCACGGATCGCTGCAGCAGGCGGCATTTGCCGAGCCCGGCGGCGACCGGCTGCGTGACTGGATCGACGCGTGCCCGAACCAGCTCTACTCCGCCCTCACCTTCCAGGGCGGCGCCGCGTGGCGGAAACGGCTCAGCGACGACCTCGGCGAGCCGGCGGCGCGGCTGCTGGAGCGGCGAAGCGACGATGAACTGGCCGCGCTGATGAGCAATCTCGGAGGTCACGACCTGCCGTCGCTGCTGCAGGCCTTCGAGGCGGCGCGCCAGCATGATCGCCCGGTCTGTTTCATCGCATACACGATCAAGGGGCATGGCCTTCCCCTTGCCGGTCACAAGGACAACCACGCCGGCCTGATGACCCATGCCCAGTTGGAGACGCTGCGGGCAGCGATGGCCGTGCGTTCGGGCCACGAATGGGACGCCTTCGAGGGGCTCGACGTCGGCGCGGAGGAATTGGCGGCGTTTCTGGCGGCGGTGCCTTTTGCCCAGGGCGGCACACGGCGGCACATCGCTGCAGCGGTCGCCGTCCCCGACGTTCTGACCGTGGCGGCGCAGCCGGTGATGTCGACGCAACAGGGTTTCGGGTTGTTGATGAACGAGATCGGCAAGGGCGAAACCGAATTCGCCCAACGCATCGTTACGACCTCGCCCGACGTCACCGTCTCGACCAATCTCGGCCCGTGGGTGAACCGGCGCGGGCTTTTCGCCCGAGAGGAGATGGCCGACCTGTTCAAGTCGCAGCGCATTCCCTCGACGTTCGACTGGACATGCTCGCCACGCGGTCAGCACCTCGAGCTCGGCATCGCCGAGATGAATCTCTTCATCATGCTTTCCGCCCTGGGCCTCTCGCACTCGATCAACGGCGAGCGCTTGCTGCCCATCGGGACGCTCTACGATCCGTTCATCCAGCGCGGTCTCGATGCACTGAATTACGCCTGCTATCAGGACGCGCGATTCATCATCGTGGCGACACCGTCCGGCATCAGCCTTGCGCCCGAGGGCGGCGCGCACCAGTCCATCGCGACGCCGCTGATCGGCATCGCGCAGGACGGTCTTGCCAGCTTCGAGCCAGCGTTTGTCGATGAGCTGGCGACGATCCTGCGCTGGTCGTTCGACTATATCCAGCGCTCCGGTGAAGGCGAGCCGGACACCGCGACGTGGCTCAGAGACACGGTCGGCGGTTCCGTCTATCTTCGTCTCACAACGCGCAGCATCGAGCAGCCGTCACGGCAGCTGACGCCCAAACTCGCCGAGGACATCGTCAACGGTGGCTACTGGCTGCGTGAACCCGGCCCCAACGCGGAGGTCGTGGTCGCGTATACCGGCGCGGTAGCGCCCGAGGCGATCGCAGCCGTCGGATTGATGGCGGAAGACCGGCGGGATGTCGGTTTGCTCGCGGTCACGTCTGCGGACCGGCTCAACGCCGGATGGACAGCGGCGAGCCGCGCGAGAGAGCGCGGAGCAAGCGCGCAGAGCCATATCGAGCGCCTGCTGGCAAGAGTGCCACGGAACGCGGCACTGATTACCGTTGTCGACGGACACCCGGCGACACTCGGATGGTTCGGCTCGGTTTCCGGACACCGCACGCGATCGCTGGGCGTCGAGCACTTCGGCCGGACAGGCACGATTGCCGACCTCTACCACCACTACGGCATCGACACCGACGCGATCGTTCGCACGGCCGAGACAATCGCACCGGGCCGGCCGATCAGGCATCTGCGCGCGGCATCCTGAATTATCAGGCGGTCGCGGCCAGTCTTACGGGATCGGGAGGAGCGCAGGATCTGCCGAGCACGAGGCGCGTCAACAGCATGACGCTCCGCGCCGGCCGGTCGGCCGGACCGCGGATGCGTTCGAGCAGGAGCTGTGCCGCCGTCTTGCCGATCTCCGGAATGTCACGGTCGATGGCGGTGATCGCGCCCGGATAGACGCTCGCAAGATCGGTGCGGTCGCACGTCACCAGCGAGAGATCGCGCGGAATCGACACGCCTTGCTGCTCGATGGCGCGCAGCACGCCGACCAGCAGCTGGTTGCCGCCGGCAACGAGCGCGGTCGGGCGATCGGGAGAACGGAGAAACGAAACCGTTTCGCGGAAGCCGAAATCGGCAGAGAGGCTATGCGAACGAATGAGCTCGGTCGGGACCGGCAGGCCGCGATTGGCGAATGCCTTGGTAAAACCGCGAATGCGCTCGCGGCCGGGCAGGATTTCGGTCCCGGCGGTTATCAGCCCGATGCGGCGATGACCGAGGTCGAGCAGGTACTCGATCGCCTGCTCCATTCCGCTGGCGTGATCGGTGCGAACCGCGTCGGTCTCCAGTGCGATCTCGCGATCGAGCAGCACGGAAGGAACACGGAGCCGCTCCAATCGCTGGATGCAGCGCGGATCCTGTTCGCTGTTGATCGTCATCAGCAGTCCGTCGACCCGGCCGTGCTGCAGAAGTTCGATCGCCTCGGCCTCCTGCTGCGCCTTGCCGCCGGTGTTGACGAGATGGAGCGAATAGCCGCTCTCGCGGAGTTCCGCTTCGGCGCCTTTGAACACCATCGCGTGGACGGGATTGAGGATGTCGTTGACGATGAACCCGATGGTCATCGTATTCCGTCGGCGCATATTCTGTGCGCGCGCATCAGGTCGGAACCCCAACTCCTGAATCGCGGCGCGCACCTTTTCCAGGGTTAGCGGACGGACAGTTTCCGGGGCATTCAGGCTACGTGAAACGGTTCCAACGGAAACCCCCGCCGTCGCGGCCACGTCACGAATCGTGGAAGAACGCTCAAAATCCAATGGCATCGGGTGCTCCATATGCCGGGACAGCGATCAGGCGCAAAGACGTAGCGTGCGTCAGCGCCAAACTCAAACAGGCGCCTCAATTCGACCTAGGGTTTATCTTTTACAGTCCCTGCACGTCGACCTTCTTCTGCTTATCGCCTCCATGGCGATAACGGCAGAAAGAAAGCCAGGAACGGCCAGAAACGGCCATTTGCCTTGACGCGTGGCGGAGCTGTCCTGTAAGGCTTGGAAACGTTTTTATGCGGAGGGGCGTTGCGATGTCGAGTCTTACGATTGAGCGGATCGAGTGCATTCCCTTGTCGATGCCGCTGCCGCGCACGTTCCGGGGCAGCAACTACTTCATGACCCACCGCTGCACGATCATCACCCGCCTCTACACGAAGGAGGGTGTTATCGGCGAATGCTACAACGGCGATGAATTCGAGACGCAGGCCGAAGTCGTCGGAATCGTCGAAAAGGAGATTGCCCCGAAGCTCATCGGCATGGATGCCTTCAACGTCGAAGGCTGCTGGGAAGCGATGCGGAAGCCGAGCTACAACATCCTGCGCGATCGCAAGCTTGCCATGTGCGCACAGGCACTCGTCGACAGCGTCATCTGGGATACGGTCGGCAAGGCGCTGAACGTGCCGCTCTACAAGATCTGGGGCGGCTTTCGCGACAAGCTGCAGGTGATGTGCATTGCCGGATATTACGAGGAAGGCAAAACGCTCGCCGACTTCGGCCGCGAGATGGAGTGGATCCGCGACAACGGCTACGCGGGCTGCAAGTTCAAGGTGGGCGGCCGCACCCCGAAGGAAGATTCGGAACGCGTAAAGACGGCACGCGCCGCGGTCGGCGAGGACTTCATTCTGACCATCGATGCCAACCAGGGCTACACGCTGCGCCAGGCAGTGGAATTCTCACGCCTGGTCGAGGGCAGCAATATCCGCTGGTTCGAGGAGCCGGTGCGCTGGTACAGCGACCGCCTCGACATGGCCTCGGCGCGGACGATGACCGGCATCCCGATCTGCGCCGGGCAAAGCGAGATCAGCCGTGCCGGCTGCCGCGACCTCATGATGTCGGGCGCGATCGACGTGTGCAACTTCGACGCCAGCTGGGGCGGCGGGCCGACCGAGTGGCGGCGCGTGGCGGCGCTCGCCTCGGCGTTCAATGTCGAGATGGGCCACCATGAGGAGCCGCAGATTTCAGCGCATCTTTTGGCCTCGATAGCGCACGGCACTTATATGGAAACCTTCCACCCGGACCGCGACCCGCTGTTCTACCGCCTGATGGCGAACCGGGCACCGTTCAAGGAGGGATGGTATGCCCTCCCCCAGGGTCCGGGTTTCGGACTGGAGCTCGATCCGGCGGTCATCGCCACCTATCGCGTTGACGGCAAGATCGAGGGCGCCGCGGCGCGCCGGCCGACCGCCCAGGCCAGCACCACAGTCAACTAGGCGGCGCGTTCCTTCTGGCGCTGCGCGCGGCGGGCGCGCTGGTATTTCACCAGCTGATCGAGCGATACCGCGATCACGATCACGGCACCGGTCACGAACGTGCTCCACGTTGCGTCGATGCCGAAGAAGATCAGGCCGCTCGAGATCACCTGGATGATGAGCATGCCGATGACGGCGCCAATCACGGTGCCGGCGCCACCGGACAGCGGCGTACCGCCGATAATCACGGCGGCCACGACCGCCAGCACGAAATCCGACCCCTCGTTCGGATCGATGGCGCCCCGGAAACCTACGTAGAGCGCACCCGAGAGGCCGCAGATCGCACCCATCAGTGCGAGAGTCTGCAGCCGCACCGCGGCATTCGAAATGCCAGCAAGCGTAGCCGCTTCCGGATTGCTGCCGACGGCCTGCACGCGGTAACCGAACCGGGTGCGATGCAGGACCAGGTGCATGACGATCGCCAACAGCAGAAATACCGCTCCGGTGATCGGCAGGACGCCCGCGATCTTCTGCGAGGCGAGGATGAAGTAGCTGCTCGACTGGTCCGGCGGCACCACCGCGCGACCGCGGTCGATGACCAGCGACAGGCCCTGGAACATCGAATAGGTGCCGAGGGTAATGATGATCGCCGGCAGGCGCAGCGTAATCGCGAGCAGACCATTGACCAGGCCAAGCAGTGTGCCGAGCAGCACACCGCCCGCCGCCGCGAGCCAGGGATTGACGCCGGCGACCATCAGAAGCGCCGCCACCACGGCGGACAGGTTGAACATCCAGCCGACCGAAAGGTCGATCTCGCGGATAGCGAGCAGGAAAACCATGCCGACGGCGAGCATGCCGAGAAAGGTCGTGTGGCCGAGCAGCGTCAGAAGATTGAGCGGATTGAGAAAGTGCGGACGCGCCACGCCGATGAAGATCATCATCACGACCAGAGCGACGATGAACGAGACGACGAAGCCGAGCGCGATCCCGCCCGCGCC
>CAYOUO010000367.1:0-2655 GCA_964407155.1 uncultured Hyphomicrobiales bacterium
GTCGCCATGGGCGTGGGCGCCTATTCGGTCGGCATGTTCCATCTGTTCACGCATGCCTTCTTCAAGGCGCTCTTGTTCCTCGGCTCCGGCTCGGTGATCCACGCCATGCATCACGAGCAGGACATCCGAAACATGGGCGGCCTGCGCACCCACATCCCGGTCACCGACTGGATGATGATCGTGGGCACGCTGGCGCTGACCGGCTTCCCGCTCACCGCCGGCTATTTCTCCAAGGATGCCATCATCGAGGCGGCGTTCCACGGCGCCGGCTCGATGGCGGGCTACGGCTTCGCGCTGACCGTCGTCGCCGCGCTGCTGACCGCGTTCTACTCATGGCGGCTGATCTTCATGACCTTCCACGGAGCGCCGCGCGCCCCGCGCGAGGTGATGGAACATGTCCACGAGTCGCCGCCGGTCATTCTGGTGCCGCTCTACGTTCTGGCGGTCGGCGCGCTGATCGCGGGTCTCGTCTTCGCCGGCACATTCATCGGTGGCGGCAACGCCGGCTTCTGGCACGAGGCGCTGGTCGCCGGCGAGCATGCGCCGATCCTCGAGGCGATGGAGCACTCACCGTGGTGGGTGACGTATTTCCCGACGCTGATGATGGCGATCGGCGCGCTGATCGCGATCTGGTTCTACCTGCTCGACCCGGCGGTGCCGGTCGCGCTGGCGCGCTCCAACGACTGGCTCTATCGCTTCCTGCTCAACAAGTGGTATTTCGACGAGCTCTACGACATCATCTTCGTTCGCACCGCCAAGTGGCTTGGCCGCTTCCTGTGGAAGCGCGGCGATGGCTGGCTGATCGACGGGTTCGGGCCGGACGGCGTCTCCGCCCGCGTCATCGACATTACGCAGCGCGCGGTGCGCCTGCAGACGGGCTACCTCTATCACTATGCCTTCGCCATGCTGATCGGCATCGCCCTGCTGGTCACCTGGCTGATGTTTGCGGGTTGACGCACCGATGAGCTGGCCGATCCTCTCCGTCGTCACCTTCCTGCCGCTGGTCGGCGCGCTGCTCACGCTCACCGTACGCGGCGACGATGCCGCCGCGCGCCGCAACATCTACTACATCGCGTTCTGGACAACGGTGATCACGTTCGTCATCTCGCTGTTCATCTGGCTGAACTTCAACGGCGCCGATCCCGGCTTCCAGCTCGTCGAGGAGCACCCGTGGCTGGGCGGCAAGATCAACTACAAGATGGGCGTCGACGGCATCTCGATGCTGTTCGTCATCCTCACGACCTTCCTGATGCCGATCTGCATCGTCGCCTCGAAACAGTCGGTGACGAAGAACTTCCGCTCCTACATGATCGCGTTCCTCGTGCTCGAGACGCTGATGATCGGCGTGTTCTGCGCGCTCGACGTCGTGCTATTCTACGTCTTCTTCGAAGGCGGCCTCATTCCGATGTTCCTGATCATCGGCATCTGGGGCGGCCCGCGCCGCGTCTACGCCAGCTTCAAGTTCTTCCTCTACACGCTGCTCGGCTCGGTGCTGAAGCTGCTCGCCATCATGGCAATGTACTGGGACGCGGGCACCACCGACATCCCGACACTGCTCAACCATCCGTTCCCGGCCTCGATGCAGTGGTGGCTGTGGTTCGCCTTCTTCGCCTCGTTCGCGGTGAAGATGCCGATGTGGCCGGTGCACACCTGGCTGCCGGATGCGCACGTCGAGGCGCCGACGGCAGGCTCCGTCATTCTTGCCGCGATCCTGCTCAAGATGGGCGGCTACGGGTTCCTGCGCTTCTCCCTCCCGATGTTTCCGCTGGCCTCGGCGGACCTCGCGCCGTTCATCTTCACGCTGTCCGTGGTCGCGATCGTCTACACGTCGCTGGTCGCGCTCATGCAGGAGGACATGAAGAAGCTGATCGCCTATTCATCGGTCGCCCACATGGGCTTCGTCACCATGGGCATCTTCGCCATGAACGCGGAAGGCGTGCAGGGCGGCATCTTCCAGATGCTGTCGCATGGCCTGGTGTCGGGTGCGCTGTTCCTCTGCGTCGGCGTGGTTTACGACCGCATGCATACGCGCGAGATCTCGGCCTATGGCGGGCTGGTCAACCGCATGCCGCTCTATGCCTTCGTGTTCCTCGTGTTCACGATGGCCAACGTCGGTCTGCCGGGGACGAGCGGCTTCATCGGCGAGTTCCTGACGCTGATCGGCACCTATCACGTCAACACCTGGGTCACCTTCTTCGCCGCCACCGGCATGATCCTGTCGGCCGGCTATGCGCTCTGGCTCTATCGCCGCATCGCGCTCGGCGCGCTCGACAAGGCATCGCTGAAGGCGATCCTCGACCTTTCGGGCCGCGAGATCGCGATTCTCGCGCCGCTCGTCGTGCTCGCGCTGTTTTTCGGCTTCTACCCGAGCCCCGTCATGAACGTGACGTCCGCCGCCGTCGACCATCTCGTGTCGAACTATCAGGCCGCGTTGTCCGCGGCGGGCAAGCTCGCCTCGATCACGCCATAGGAGAGGGCATGACCGGAATTTCACTCCTGCCAGTCCTGCCGGAGATCATTCTCGGGGTCGGCGCGCTGGCGCTTCTGATGATCGGCGTCTTCGCGGGAGCCGGTAGTTCGCGTCTGGTGACGTGGCTCGCGGTGCTGCTCATCGTGATTGCCGGGATTGCGATGGCCAGCTCATCGTCGTCGATC
>CAYOUO010000368.1:0-5609 GCA_964407155.1 uncultured Hyphomicrobiales bacterium
TGCGCACCCGCGTAGTTGAAGGTGCCCTGCGCGTCCGCCGAGGCGCTGGACCAGCGGTTGAGCTGCTCGTTGCCGGGCGAGAGCGAGGCGCTCCAGCTTGCCCGCACCATGTCGTAGTCGAACATCCGCCGCCGCCGGTCGAACTCGGTCGAGTCCACCGTGCGCACCGAGGCCGCGATGCCGATGCGGGCGAGCGTGCGCTGGTAGGCGAGCGCGATCTTCTCGTCCTCGCGCGTGCCGACCATGATCTCGAAGGCGAAGGGCGTGCCGGTTTTCGTATTGACCAGCGCGTTGCCTTTCAGCGCGTAGCCCGCCGCGGCGAGCTGGTCGAGCGCTGCCTTGAGGATGCTGCGGTCGCCCGACGCGACATCGGCATCGACCGCCCGATACGTGCCGGCCATCACCGCCGGATCGACCGTGCCGGGGAAGGGCGCGAGCAGCGCCTTCTCCTTCGCGTTCGCCGGACGACCGACCGACGATAGTTCGGAATCGTCGAAGTAGCCAGTCGCCCGCGTGAAGGCACCGTAATAGAGGTTGCGGTTGATCCAGGTGAAGTCGAGCAGGCTCGCCAGAGCCTTCCGCACGCGCACGTCGGCGAAGATCGCGCGGCGCGTGTTGAAGGCGAAGCCGGTCATGCCCTTGGGCACGCCCGTCTTGAAGGTCTCGCGCACGACGCGGCCGTCTTTTACCGCGGGAAAATCGTAGCCGGTGTTCCACTCGCCAGGGTCGCCCTCGAGCTCGACGTCGAACAGGCCTTTCTTGAACGCCTCGAATGCGGTGTTGGCGTCGCGGTAATAGTCGAAGCGGATTTCGTCGTAGTTGTAGAGGCCGCGGTTGACCGGCAGGCCGGCGCCCCAGTAGTTCGGGTCGCGCCGGAAGACGATCGTGCTGGGCGCGCCGATCTCGGCGATGGTGTAGGGACCGCTGCCGATGATCGGCTTCAGCGTCGACTTGTCGAAGGTGGCGGGGTCGATCGCGTGCTTCGGCAGGATCGGCATCAGCGCGAGGATGAGCGGCAGCTCGCGGTCGTCGGCACCGGTGAGATCGAAGCGCACTTGGTTGGCACCGATCGCCTCCGCCTTTTTCACCTTGCCGAAATAGGCGGCGTAGTTCGGCCGGCCCTTGTCGCGCAGAATCTCCATCGAGAAGATCACGTCCTCGGGCGTGACCGGCGTGCCGTCCGAGAAGTGCGCTTTCGGGTTCAAGGTGAAGGTGACGGAGCTCCGGTCCGGCGGCGTGTCGATCGACTGCGCGATCAGGCCATAGAGCGTGAACGGCTCGTCGGCATTCCGCGCCATCAGCGATTCATAGACGAGGTTGCCGTAGAGCGGGTCGCCGAGGCCGCGCGCCGAGGTCGAGCCGCCCTGGACGATGTACGGGTTCAGGCTGTCGAACGAGCCGACCACGCCGTACGTGATCCGGCCGCCCTTCGGGGCATCGGGATCGGCATAGGGCAGGTGGTCGAAACCGGCGGGCAGCGCCGGCTCGCCGATCATGGCGATGGCAGGGGCCGGCGCCGCCCTTGCCATCGGTGGGTGCGCGCCTGCCACGACCCCTGCCATCAGCGTGCCTGCGATCAGCGCATGGAGGAGGGGACGGGGATGCTTCACGGGCGGGGCGGTGATTCTTCGGCCGGGTTCGCGCAACCGTACCCCATGTCCGCCTGCGGCGCGCTGGCGCACCTCGCCTTAACGCTCTTGACTCGAATGCGCGGCAAAAGGCTGGAAATCCTTGGGTTCCCGGGCTAAAGGAAGCGGAGATACAGTCACCTTGCCGCCGCAATTAACCGTCAGATGGCGGGCCAGCCGGGGCGATCGAAGCGATTATCGGCCGACAAAGCCGCAACAATGAGGATGACGCTCAATGAAGCACATGGGGTTTGAACGCGCGCTCGGCGCCCGCCTCGCGATCGCAGTGGTCGCCGGGGCGGTGCTCTCCGCTGCTGCGTTTGTACAAGCGGCCGCCGCCGCCAACGCGACACCCGCTACGCAGGCGGCTGCGCCGGCGCCTGCAGCGCAAGGTCAGCCGCCGGCCGGCGCCAATCCTCTGTGGACCAAGACCTGCGAAACCAATCCGCAGACCAAGCAGCAGCTGTGCAACACGAGCCAGGAGATCTGGCTGAACACCGATGGCAGCGTGCGCGCCTCATTCGGCATACAGCTGCGTCCGGACAAGAAGTACGCGGTCGCCGGCTTCGTGCCGCTGAGCTTCATCATCCCGGCGGGCGTGCAGGTCACGGTCGACGGGGACAAGAAGTCCGTGCTGCAGTTCGTTCAATGTAACCCGCCTGTCCAGGGCGCGCCGCCCGGCTGTCTGGTCGTGGGCGAGGGCAGCGACGATCTCATTGCCGCAATGCGCAAGGGCACGAAGATGGCTCTGGTGGTGACCGATCGTCAGAACAAGCAGCTTCCAATCGAAATGTCGCTGGCCGGTTTCGGTACCGCATTCGATGGCGCCGGCATGGATCCGCAAGCCGCGGCCAAAGCCGCCATCCAGAAGAGCAAGGAATTCCAGGACGCTGCCAAGGCAGCGGCACAGCGCATGATCGACAAGCAGCGCCAGGAGACCGGTGCACCCGCGACGCAGAACTGAGCGGCGCAGCAAACGATATTGGCAAAGGGCGTGGACGCGGCAGTCGTCCGCGCCCTTTGATTTTTTGACGGGCCGTTAGTTCAGATCGCGTTCGCGGGCGACATAGACGTCGCCCTTTCGCTCGCCGAACAGTTCGTTGATTTGCGGGTGGCGAAGAGGCTCCCCCGAATCATCCGGCAGCAGATTCTGCTCCGAGACGTAGGCGATGTATTCGCTCTCGGCGTTTTCAGCGAGCAGATGGTAATAGGGCTGGTCCTTGCTCGGCCGCACCTCTTCGGGAATGGCCAGCCACCACTCCTCGGTATTGTCGAATACCGGATCGACGTCGAAAACCACGCCCCGGAACGGAAAAACGCGGTGCCGAACGATCTGGCCGATACCGTATTTGGCGGTGCGTGCTGTACTCATGGGTAGTGGTTCCGGCTGGAAGCCGGGCAAGTTTCCTGATTTTCCGGCCTTAAGGGCACGTTGACGCGCCAATGTCAAACGCTCCCGCTTAACCATAGCCGGCGCCCGGCAGCTTTTGGATGTTGGCGCAATGTCCCCGCGACCAGTAAGCAGCAGGGGCGCGACAGGCGATTCGTTTGCCTAAATTGCGGAAGGCTTGCTGGGACGGACGATTTGGGCCGATGTTGACCCTGCTGCTTCCCTTCTTCGGCGTGATCGCGATCGGCTTTGCCGCCGGGCGCTTCCGCCTGATTACGCCTGCTTCGCTCACCGGGTTGGAGACCTTCGCCGCCTGGGTCGCGCTGCCGGTGCTTTATTTCCACCTGATTGTTACCGCTCCAGCGGGCGCTATCCCCGGGTGGGGCTTTCTCGTCGCTACGGTGTTCGCGACCTATTGCACCTTCGCGGTGGCGTTTTCGATCGGTGCGCTCGTCAACGGTGGCAACGTCCCTGAAGCCACCGTGCTTGGTCTGATCGGATCATACAGCAACGCCATCTATCTTGCGCCGCCGCTTGTGCTCGCGGCCTTCGGCCCTGCGGCCGGTGCAACACTTGGTGCGATCGTCGCCTTTGAAGCCATAATGCTGCTGATCGTGACGCCGCTGATGATGGCGCTCGGCGGCACATCCCGTACCGATCCCGCGAAGCTCGCGATCGAGACCGGCCGCGACATTGGCTCCAACGCCATCGTGGTGGCGGTGGTCCTTGGTCTCATTGCTGCGGCGGTCGGACTCCGTCTCCCGGAAGCGGTCGATACGCTGCTGACGATGGTGCGCAGTGCAGCCATACCCGTGGCGCTCTTCGTCTTCGGAGCAAGTCTGTCGTTTCGCTCGCTCGGCAATGTGCCATTGGAGGTGCCCATTGCCGTGGCGGTGAAGCTCGTTGTTCATCCGCTGGTCGTTTATCTGCTGCTCAGCTGGATTGGCGGGTTCGATCCGCTCTGGGTTCGAACCGCCGTGGTGGCCGCTGCGCTCCCGCCAGCAGCCGATGTCGTTCGTCTTGCTGCGAATTATCGCGCCGCGTCTGGCACCGCCTCCCAGGCGGTGCTTCTCGCCAGCTATGTCGGAATCGCCACGGTTACGCTGGTGCTGATCGGCGTGATTGGTGTTCTGCGCTGATCAGCGGGCGCCGAGGCCCTGGCGCATGGCCGCATGCTTCAGCGCCGGAATACGATCCAGCAGAAACAGCCCCAATCCGCGAGCTGCTTGTACGGGCAGGAAGTCGGACAGGATCGTGCGATTGAGCAGGTCGATCGCGCCCGTGCGCGAAACCACGTCGAATTGGCGGGCGCGATCATAGCGATCGAGGAGATCGCTTCGTCCGGGATCCGAAGCGTCCGCTACCGTCTCGACCAGCGCGGACACGTCCCGGAGTCCAAGATTCAATCCTTGTGCACCGATGGGTGGGACGACATGTCCCGCTTCGCCGATGAGCGCTACCCGGTTGGCGGCAAAATGCCGTGCGGTCACCGCGGACAGCGGAAAGAGCTGACGCGGACTTGTGAGCGTGACAGCCCCAAGGATCGATTGAGAACGCTCCTCGATTTCCGCGGCCAGCGCCTCCGCGGACAGCGCCATTCGACGTTGGTGACTATCCGGCCGGCCGACCCATACCAGGCTCGACTGCTTCACCCCGAGCGGGACAAGCGTGAAAGGTCCGTGCTCCGTGTGAAATTCGGTCGATGTATCTTCGTGCGACTGCGTGTGGCTGAAATTCACTACCAGCGCAGCCTGGGCGTACTGCCAGTCGACCACCTTGATGCCAGCGGCTTCGCGCATGGCAGAGCGGCGGCCGTCTGCTGCTGCGACCAGTTTGGCGTGGACGGCGCGGCCGTCAGGCAGCGTCACCGTGATGTGGTCGGGATAGAGCTGTGCGCTTTCGGCCAGCGCTGCCAGCCGCCGAATTCCGAGTTCGGCCGCGAGGTGCTCAAGACCCGCTGTCAGGTCGCTGTTGCGGATGTTGTAACCGAAAGCATCGAGCCCGACTTCGTCCGCCGAAAACACGACTTCCGGAGCACGGATCAGCCGATGCGTCGCATCGACGATGCGCATGCGCTTGAGAGGCGAAGCGCGCGGCTTCAACCTGTTCCAGGCGCCGAGCTTCTCGAAAAATGCAACTGAGCCAGAGAGAAGCGCGGAGGTTCGCCAATCGGTCGGCGTTGCCAGCGGCGCGATCAGCACGACCTCGCGGCCGGCAGCCGCAAGCGCCGACGTTGTGGCAAGGCCTGCAGCTCCCGCGCCGACGACCGCGACGTCGGTCGTGATCAGCGGGTCGACGGCGACGCTTCGCTCAGAGTTACCGGGCTGCTGGGGTGCTCTATCCATTCGAGAATCTGACCTGAGACCCAGGAGCCCACGACCATCGCGACTACAAACAGATAGACATCCTGGGGCACCAGACCCAGATCGGCAATGGCAGGCCCGGGACAGAAACCGGAAAGACCCCAGCCGACACCAAAGACTGCGGCCCCGATCACGAGCGGTGCGTCGACCCTGGTCCGGTGCGTTTTTATGAACTGCGATGCCGCAAGCGGCGCGCGCAGTCTGAGCCACCGATCGAGCCGCAATCCG
>CAYOUO010000369.1:0-8452 GCA_964407155.1 uncultured Hyphomicrobiales bacterium
GCAGACCGGCAAGATCGTGGCCCCCGACCTCTACGTCGCCATTGGCATTTCCGGGGCCATCCAGCATCTTGCCGGCATGAAGGAAGCCAGGGTCATCGTCGCCATCAACAAGGACCCCGAGGCCCCCATCTTCTCCATCGCAGACTACGGCCTCGTCGGCGATCTCTACGAATTGCTCCCGGCACTCGAAAAAGCATTGTGACGAACGATGCCAGCGCCGACGGTCGCTTCCGGCGTCAGAAGTAGGTCATGACGTTTCTGAGTGAGCCGGAACCGCCGTACGGCGTTGCAACCAGTGTTTATCCGGGTGTCCGCAGGCTGGTCGCCCGGAACCCTGGTCCGATGACATACCACGGCACCAACACGTATATCGTCGAGCGCGGCCGTGAGCTGCTGGTGCTCGACCCGGGTCCGGACGACAGCGATCACATCTCCGCCCTGGCATCAGAGGTCGGCAGTCGCCTTCGCTACATTCTGCTTACGCACGCTCACCGCGATCATTCCGGCGCCGTGGCTGCACTGAAGCGGCGCACGGGCGCCACGGTTTACGGCTATCGCGTCAGTGCCAGTGCCGATTTCACGCCGGACATGCCGCTGGACGACGGCGATGAAGTTGCCGGCCTCCGCGCAATCCACACGCCGGGCCACGCGCCGGATCACCTGTGCTTTGCTGCCGAGGGCGGGCTGCTTTTCAGCGGCGACCATGTCATGAGCTGGTCATCGACCGTCATCCCAACCCGGACGGGTGACATGGCGGCCTACTACTCGAGCCTTCGTCGCCTGCTCGATCGTGACGAGACCGTGTACCTGCCCGGCCACGGCCCTCCCCTGCCGTCTCCGCAGGCCTACGTCCGCAACCTTCTCAGACACCGCGAACAGCGCGAGGAGGCAATCGTCGATGCAATCCGGGCGCAGCCGCTGACGGCATCCGATGTAACCGAGCGTCTCTACGGCAAGACGAATCCGGTTCTGCGCGTTGCGGCGGAGCACAACGTCAACGCTCACCTCCGCAAGCTGGAAACCGAGGGCCGCGTCCATCGCGTTGGCGACGGATGGTCCGCCGCGGAGACGCTCTGACGCGACGCGGGCCGCAGCCGCTGCCGTTCCTGTTGCTGCGCTTCAGGTCGAAATCCGCCCGATTTCCCGCCTCCGTTTCCGCTTCATTAGCCACGTTTGTTTACGCGCCGGAACCTTTCGGGGGGCGAAAATGCGGCATGTCACAGTTGACGCACGAGGCCGCCGGCTTGTCCGGCCCCGGAAGCGAACGCCGCCGCGCTGCGCGTCATCGCGCCTTGAAGAAGGGCGAAATTCTCTTCAATGACGGCTACTCCGGCATCGACTGCCTGATCCGCAACATCTCCGATACCGGCGCACTTCTCATCACGCAAAATCCGGTCGGCATTCCCGCGCGCTTCAATCTCAAGCTCGAGGCGCCGCGTCCCCTGCGGCGGTGCGAGTTGCGCTGGCGCGGAGCGGACCGGATCGGCGTGCGCTTCGACGACGACGAATAGCCGCGCCTGCCGATCAGCGCGACGGCATGTGCTCGGCGTACCAGTGCCGCGCGATGTCGATACGCCGCGGCACCCAGACCCTGTCCTTCGACAAGACGTAGTCGACGAAGCGCGCCAGCGCGGCCGTTCGCGCCGGCCGTCCCGCCAGGCGGCAGTGCAGGCCGACCGAAAGCATCCTGGCCGAACCCTCACCGCCTTCCTCGTAAAGCGTGTCGAACGCATCCTTGAGGAAGGTGAAGAACTGGTCGCCCGAGTTGAAACCCTGCGGGGTCGCGAAGCGCATGTCGTTGGTGTCGAGCGCATAGGGGATGATCAGGAACGGCCCCTTGGGTCCCTGGATCCAGTAAGGCAGGTCGTCGGCGTAGGCGTCGGACGAATAGAGGAAGCCGCCCTCCTCCGCCGCCAGCCTGATCGAGTTGATCGACGAGCGTCCCTGGTAGAGCCCGAGCGGACGAGTGCCGGCGACCTCGGTGTGCAGGCGCACCGCCTCGGCGATCTCGGCGCGCTCCTCATCCTCCTTCTTGTCCTTCATTTCCACCCACTTCAGACCGTGGCTGGCGATCTCCCAGTCCGCCTCCTTCATCGCGGCAATGGCGTCGGGGTTGCGCATCATGGCCGTCGCCACGGCATAAACCGTGACCGGCACACGGCGTGACGTGAACAGCCGCCACAGCCGCCAGAAACCGGCGCGCGAGCCGTATTCGTACATCGATTCCATATTGGCGTGGCGCATGCCGGGCCACGGCTGCGCGCCGACGATCTCGGAGAGGAACGCCTCCGAAGCGGCATCGCCGTGCAGGATGTTGTTCTCGCCGCCCTCCTCGTAGTTGATCACGAACTGAACCGCGACCCGCGCGCCTCCCGGCCATCTGGGGTCCGGGGGATTGCGCCCGTAGCCGATCATGTCGCGCGGATAGTTCACGTTCATCGCAGCCATCCCCATCTCCGTCGCGCCAGGCGTTCGCGGGTCGCGCTTAAGCGAACATTAACCGTCCCGGGCCAACCTTGGCGAGGGCTGGCCAACGACGGGAAGCAGGAACCATGGGCAAGCAGCGCGCTGCCGCCGAGAAGTACGTCGCCCCGGAACCAGAGGACACGCCCGACGCCAGTCTGAAGGTCGGCGAGGACATCGACGCCCAGATCCGGCGGCTGCGCCAGATCCTGACCCTGATGGCGCCGGAAACCGGCTCCGTCGCTCTCGGTTCCTCGCGCCGCCCCACCTCGCACGTGCCCATTACGGAGCGGGTGCGCCTGTTGACCGAATATCGCCGCTGACCCCCGCCACTTCGTCGCGGCGCCTGTGGCGGCGATAAGCCCGCCATGACAGCGGCAGGCTCGCCAGATAGGCGAGCGTCAGGACGGTCAGGGTTTCCCAGGTGAAGCTGATCAGGCAGGCGACCAGCAGCACGCCGAGCACGAACAGCGGCGCCACGCGCTCGCGCGCGATGCGCCAGCCGATGAGCTTGCCCGACCAAGTCGGCAGGCGGCTCACCATCAGGATGCCGATCGCGAGCATGTAGACGAATGCGAATGGCGCCGTCGCCAGCCCGTGCGGCAGCGGCATCTCGATGAACTCCGCGTAGGCCGGCAGCATCACCGTCATCGCCCCGGCGGGAGCCGGCATGCCCACGAAGAAACCCGCCTGCCACGTCGGTTTGTCCGGAACATCGATCGCGACGTTGAAGCGCGCGAGCCGAAGCGCCGCGCAGATTACGTAGACCAGTACCGCCATCCAGCCGAGCCGGCCGAGCTCGTTCAGCGCCCACACGTAGAGCATGATGGCCGGCGCCACGCCGAAATTGACGAAGTCGGCGATCGAATCGAGCTCCGCGCCGAACCGTGACATCGACTTCAGCAGCCGGGCGATGCGTCCGTCGACCGCGTCGAGCAGCGCCGCCACGCCGATGAACACGATCGCCGTCTGGAAATGATGCTCGATCGACATGCGGATCGAGGTCAGGCCCGCGCAGAGCGCGAGCAGCGTCACCAGGCTGGGCAGCACCGAGCGCACCGGCACCGGCTGCACCAGCCGCCGCCCGCGTGCGCGTCGTTCCTCGTCTCCGGGATCGAACGGCTGGAAGAGCGACATCGGCGCCTCCTAGCTCACGCGGACGCGCCGCTCGCTGCCCACGCCCTTGTCCTCGAAATGGGCGATGGCAGTCTCGCCGGCCACGGCTCGTTGCCCCTCGGCAACCAGGATAGTGGCGCTGACCGGCAGATAGAGGTCGACCCGCGATCCGAAGCGGATGAGCCCGACGCGGTCGCCGGCCTTGAGGTCGTCGCCTTCGGCGCGGAAGGAGACGATGCGGCGCGCGATCAGGCCGGCGATCTGCACCATGCCGATCGGTCCGCGGCCGGTGTCGATGATGAAGCCGTTGCGCTCGTTGGCCTCGCTCGCCTTGTCGAGCTCGGCATTGAAGAATTTGCCCGGCGTGTAGACGACGCGCGCGATCCTGCCGGAGACCGGCGCGCGGTTCACGTGGCAATCGAAGACGCTCATGAAGATCGACACCCGCCGCCGCGTCTGCTCGCCGAGGCCGAGTTCCTTCGGCGCAACGCCGAGCGAGACCTTCGAAACGCGCCCGTCGGCCGGACTCACCACGAGATCCGCATCGAGCGGGGTGTAGCGTTTGGGGTCGCGGAAGAAATACGCGCACCACCCGGCGATGATGAGGCCGACCCACAGCACCGGCTGCCAGAACCAGCCCAGGAACAGCGCCAGGAACAGCGCCGCCGCCACGAAGGGGAAACCCTCCGACCGGATGGGCACGAGCATCGCCCGCAGCGAAAGGAGCACAGACTTGCCGGCGTTCATCCTGTTGCCCGCGGGCACTCCCCGGTTGAGCGTGTGCATGAGAAGCACGAAGCGGCGGCCGGGAAAAGCGCGTCGGTGAATCTACCGGGGCGCGGCGGTCTCCGCCTAGCCAGGCTGGTCAGCCCACGAAGCATCGCCCTTCGGCATGATGAAAATCTGCCCGGGATAAATCCAGTGCGGATTGCGGATCTGGTCGGTGTTCGCCTGATAGATCGTCGTCCAGCGGACGCCGTTGCCCCAAGCGCTCCGCGCGATGCGCCAGAGGTTGTCGCCACGCTTGATGATCACCGTCTCCATCGGCACCTGGCCTGTGGCAGTGGCGCCCGCCTGCGCTGCACCGGTGCTGGCGCTCGGCTTCAGGTCGGCGACCGTGACCTCGCGCTCGAACGGCACCTCGGAGCGCGCGATCACCTTGCCGTCGGCGTCGATCTGGTCGGCGCGCACCGTGTATTTGCCTGCCGGCAGGTCGCGCTCGGCCTGCACCAGCCACGCGCCGGCGGCCGAGGGCTTGCTGTCGCCGAGCGGCTGATCGTTGAGGTAGACGCGCACCGTCTCGTCCGTCTTGGCCGTGCCACCGATATAGAGCGCGCCGCTGGTGTCGGCCTCGACGGCGCCGACGACGACCTCCGGTGCGGGCGGGGGTGGCGGCACTGCCGCGACCTTGGGCTCGGCCGGCGCAGCCGGCGAGGCCGCGACCGGTGGTTCGGCAGCAGGCGCGCCGGTGGCCGGTTGTTCGGTGGTGACCGGCGCCTCAGCAGCGACCTTGGGTTCGGTCGCAACCTTGGGCTCCGTCGCGACGGGCGGTTCTGCGGTGACGGGCGCCTCGGCAGCCACCTTCGGCTCCGCCGCGACAGGCGGCTCGGCGGTCATTGGCGCTTCGCTTGCGGCAGGCGCAGCGGAAGACGGCGCCGCCGAAGAGGCACTGTTGCCGGCATCTGAAGTCGTAGCGACGGGAGGCTCGGCGCTCGCGACAACACTCTTTCCACCGGACGATGCAGGCGCCGTGGCCCCGCTGTTCGGCGCGGGCGTCGCCGCCGCCTCTCCTCCCGGCACCTCGAGAACCCTGCTCGGCGCGTTCGGCGAATTGAGCAGCACCAGAACGTCCTTCGAGCCGCTTTGCGGCACCGATACCGTCACCCGCTCGTCGGACAGCGCCGTCGTCGCCTTGTCTTCGGCCGTCGAGCGCAGGCCGAGATCGTGCGACCCCGGCGCGAGCGGCTTGTCGAGCGTCAGCGCCCACGCGCCGGTGTCGTCGGACGTTGTGGTGGCGATCGGCGCGTTGCCATCGAGGATCTCGACTTTCGCCTTGGGTTCCGACTGGCCGGCGAGCACCGCCTCGCCGGTCGGCTCGACCCGCACGACGTCGAACGACGGACCGGAGGTCGGGCCGGGCATTACCTCGCTTGCCGGCGCGGGCGTCCCGGCGGCCGGCGGATTCGCAGACGCGACCTCGGTCTCGGTGGCCGGAACAGGCGACGTCGCGGGCGCTGCTGCTGTCGTCGCCGTTCCAGGCGCCGCGGCGGTCGTGTCGGATGCCGGATTGGCCGCCGGAGCGGCGGTAGTGGCCGGCGTTGCCGCGGCCTCGGTGGTGGCAGGCGCGGCGACTGGTGCGGGAGAAGATGCGGACGTGGCGGGCGGAGCTACAGCCACCGCGCCCTCCCCGCCATTGTCACCGTTGCGTCCGGGAACCTCATACCAGATCAGCAGCGCGATAACCGCGAGAAAAACGAGAAGACCGAGGCTGCTGCGCCTGCTCATGGATCACCGCTTGCTACGACCGGAACGCTCACGCCCGCCGAATGACTATGTCGCTGATTCTACACGCTCCCTTCTGCACTACAAGCAAGCGCGGTGCCACTCCCCATGTACTTGTTCATGAACTTGACGCACCCGCTCGCGGATGCCACATGACGCCTCATGGCCGAACTCGGAAGTCTTTGCGTCTATTGTGGCGCCAACCCCGGTGCTGCGCCCGCGTATGCCGATGCCGCCAAGCGGCTCGGCACCGCGATGGCTGAGGCGGGCGTGCGCCTGGTCTATGGCGGCGGCTCGGTCGGCCTGATGGGCATCGTCGCTCGCAGCGTGATGGCCAATGGCGGCAACGTCACCGGCGTCATTCCCCAGTTCCTGAAGGACCGCGAGGTGATGCTGCGCGAGGTGCCCGATCTCGTCGTCACTGCGGACATGCACGAGCGCAAGCGTGTCATGTTCCAGCGCTCGGACGCCTTCATCGCCCTGCCCGGCGGCATCGGCACGCTCGAGGAAGTCATGGAGATCATGACCTGGGCACAGCTCGACCAGCATGCCAAGCCGGTCATGATCCTCAACGTGAACGGCTTCTGGGATTCGCTCGTCTCTCTCTTCCGTCGCATGGCCGACGAAGGCTTCCTCAACAAGGCGTTCCTCGGCAGCCATACCGACCTGCCCGTCGAGATCGTCGATCAGGTCGCCGACGTGATCCCGCGCCTGCGCGCCCGCATCGCCGCGGTGCCGCGCAAGGAACTCGAACAGCCGGTCGACGCCAGACTGTAAGCCTTCCGGAATTATTATCGGCGTCACCCGACGAAGGCCGTGGTCCAGATGAAGGATGCCGCGACGGCAGAAGCTTCTCGCTGCTTCCAATTGCCACCCCGTGCGACGGAACCGGGATTCCGGCGTCGCCGGAACGACGACGCGGTAGCACCGTGCTACGCCGCGGCCTTCGCGCCGGAGCGGAGCAGCTTGTAGACGATGGCGTCGTTCAGCGCCTCGAACGAGGCGTCGACGATGTTCTCTGAGACGCCGACCGTGAACCACGAATCGCCCGAAGCATCCGTCGATTCGATCAGCACGCGCGTCACCGCGCCCGTGCCGCCGTTGAGGATGCGCACCTTGTAGTCGCTGAGCGCGAGATCGGCGATGGCGTCGCGATAGACGCCGAGATCCTTGCGCAGCGCCTGATCGAGCGCGTTGACCGGGCCGTTGCCCTCGCCGACGGTGAGCAGCCGCTCGCCGCCGACCACGAGCTTCACCACTGCCTCCGACACCGACACCATCTGGCCGAGCGCGTTGTGCCGCCGCTCGACGGTGACGTGAAAGCTTTCCACGTCGAAAAAATTGGGCACCGTGCCCAGCGTTCGCCGCGCCAGAAGCTCGAACGACGCCGGCGCCGCCTCGTAGGAATAGCCCACCGCCTCGCGTTCCTTCACCACGCGCAGCAGTGTCTCGAGCTTGGGCTCGTTGCGGTCGACGGAGACGCCGAGCCGCGCCAGCTCCGCCACGAGATTGGCCTTGCCGCCCTGGTCGGAGACCAGCACATGCCGGCGGTTGCCCACCTTTTCCGGCTCGATGTGCTCGTAGGTGCGCGGGTCGCGTGCGATGGCCGAGGCGTGGATGCCGGCCTTGGTCGTGAAGGCGCTCGCGCCGACGTAGGGCGCCTGCCGGTTGGGCGCCCGGTTCACCATCTCGTCGAAGCGGCGCGAGATCGCGGTGAGTTCCTTCAGCCCCTCCGCCGTCACGCCGATGTCAAAGCGCTCGGCGTAAGCCGGCTTCAGCAGCAGCGTCGGGATGAGCGAGGTGAGGTTGGCATTGCCGGTGCGCTCGCCGATGCCGTTCAGCGTTCCCTGGATGTGGCGCGCGCCGGCACGCACCGCCGCGAGCGAGTTGGCCACCGCCTGCTCCGTGTCGTTGTGCGCGTGAATGCCGAGATGATCACCGGGGATCGTGCGCGTCACCGCCGTGACGATCTCGGCGACCTCCTCCGGCAGCGTGCCGCCGTTGGTGTCGCAGAGCACCACCCAGCGCGCGCCGGCTTCATGGGCCGCCGCCGCGCAGGCGAGCGCGTAGGCCGGGTTCGCCTTGTAGCCGTCGAAGAAATGCTCGCAGTCGACCAGCACCTCGCGCCCGGCTTCCCTTGCCGCCGAGACCGACTGGCGGATGCCCTCGAGATTTTCCGACTCCGTGGTCTGCAGCGCCACGCGCACGTGGTAGTCCCACGTCTTGGCGACGAAACAGATCGCATCCGCCTGCGCGTCGATGAGCGCGCGCAGTCCCGGGTCGTTCGAGACGCTGACGCCGGCGCGCTTGGTCATGCCAAACGCCGTGAACTTCGCGTGCGCCGTGCGCTTCTTCTCGAAAAACGCCGTGT
>CAYOUO010000370.1:0-4185 GCA_964407155.1 uncultured Hyphomicrobiales bacterium
GCCACAACGTCGGCTTCATGGCCGTCGATGCCATCCAGCGCCGGCGTGGCTTCCAGCCGTGGCGGCGTCGTTTTCAGGGCGAGACCGCCGAAGGCACGCTTGCCGGCGAGCGCGTGCTGCTGCTGAAGCCCGCCACCTACATGAACGAATCCGGTCGCGCAGTGCAGGAAGCGGCGCGCTTCTTCAAGGTCGCGCCGGGCGACATCGTCGTGATCCACGACGAGGTCGACCTGCCGCCTGGCAAGACACGCGTGAAAACGGGCGGCGGCGCGGCGGGGCATAACGGGTTACGCTCGATCGATGCCGCCATCGGACAGGACTACCGGCGCCTCAGAATCGGCGTTGGCCATCCCGGCGTGAAGGAGGCGGTGCCGCACTACGTGCTGCACGATTTCGCCAGGGAGGACGCGGCATGGCTGTCCCCGCTTCTCGACGCCATCGCCGACAACGCCGCGCTGTTTGCCGGCAAAGACAACACGTTCGCTAACCGGCTGCACGCCGCGACGGCGCCCAAGGCGGAGACGACGGGTGGCTCCCCTCACCCGGCCGGGCCTGCCGCCGAGGGACCTTCTCCCACGAAAGGGGAAGGTTCCGGTGCCTCTCCCGCAGCGGGAGAGGGATCGGGCCCGATGGCGGCGAGGCTCAAGAAGCTGTTCGGGCTTTAGGACAGGCCCCACACGCTCCTATCCGGGCATTCGCAACCGGTAGCCGGCAAAGGCCGGAGTCCAGTATCCTTTCGGAGGGTGAGCGGACCAGAAAGCGGCCACAGCACCTCTCCCCCTACGAGAGGCGCTTGCCCCCTCTCCTGTGTCTCACTAGAACAACCCGCCAATCCTTCCATTCCGAGTTCGCCCATGAGCTTCCGCTGCGGCATCGTCGGCCTGCCGAACGTCGGCAAATCGACGCTCTTCAACGCGCTGACCCGGACAGCCGCAGCGCAGGCCGCGAACTATCCGTTCTGCACCATCGAGCCGAACACCGGCGAGGTCGCCGTGCCCGACCCGCGGCTGGCGCCGCTCGCCGAGATCGGCAAATCGGCGCAGATCGTGCCCGCGCGCATGTCGTTCGTCGACATCGCCGGGCTAGTCCGCGGCGCATCCAAGGGCGAAGGCTTGGGCAACCAGTTCCTCGCCAACATCCGCGAAGTGGAGGCGGTGATTCACGTGCTGCGCTGCTTCGACGGCACCGACGTGACGCACGTCGAGGGCCGCGTCGATCCGGTCGCGGACGCCGACACCGTGAACACCGAGCTGATGCTCGCCGACCTCGCCAGCCTCGAGCGCCGCGCGACGACGTTGCGCAAGAAGGCGCAGACCGGCGACAAGGAGGCCAGGGCGGAGGTCGCGCTGATGGACGCGGCCATGGCGCTGCTTTCAGCCGGCAAACCCGCGCGTCTCGCCGAGGTGCCCAAAGGCGAGGAAGCGCTGTTCCGCAGCCTCAACCTGCTCACCGCCAAGCCCATCCTCTATGTCGCCAACGTCGATGAAGCGTCGGCGGCGAGCGGCAACAAACACTCCGAGGCGGTGGCGAAGCTCGCGCAGGCGGAAGGCGCCGGCTTCGTCGTGATTTCGGCGGCGATCGAAGCCGAGATCGCGCAGCTCTCCGACGCCGAGCAGAAGGAATTTCTCGAAACGCTCGGGCTGCACGAGCCCGGCCTCGACCGGCTGATCCGCGCCGGCTACGCGCTGCTCGGCCTCATCACCTATTTCACCGTGGGGCCGAAGGAAACGCGGGCGTGGACGATCCCGCGCGGCGCACGAGCGCCGCAGGCCGCCGGCGTCATCCACACCGATTTCGAGAAGGGCTTCATCCGCGCGCAGACCATCGCCTACGACGACTACGTGCGGTTGAAGGGCGAACAGGGCGCCAAGGACGCCGGCAAGGCGCGCGACGAAGGCAAGGACTACGTCGTTGAGGACGGCGACGTGATGCTCTTCAAGTTCAACGTCTGAGCCTCGCCGGAGGCGGACGCGGACTGGCAGAGAGGGCGGCCCCGGTCTAGATTCGCGATGGACGACCCGGTCAACGCAGGCGCGGAAAGACCATGACCGTCGCGACATCTCCGACCGCCGGCAGGCATCGCGTGGCGATCATCGGCGGCGGCTTCGGCGGCCTCGCGACGGCGCAGCATCTGGCCGGCGCCGGCGCGGCGATCACCATGATCGACCGCCGCAACCATCACCTGTTCCAGCCGCTGCTCTATCAGGTGGCGACGACATCGCTCAGCCCCTCGGAGATCGCCTGGCCGATCCGGATGCTGATGCACCGCCGCCGCGACGTGACCACCGTCATGGCCACCGTGACTGGCATCGACGCCGGCCGGCGCAGCGTGCTGCTCGCCGACGGCGGCGAGGTTGCCTACGACACGCTCGTGATCGCAACCGGCGCGCGCCACGCCTACTTCGGTCACGACGACTGGGAACCGTATGCGCCCGGCCTGAAGACGCTGGAAGACGCCACCGCGATCCGCGGCAAGCTGCTGGCGGCCTTCGAAGCGGCGGAGCGCGAGACCGATCCCGGACGGCGGCGGGCGCTGCTCAACTTCGTCATTGTCGGCGGCGGCGCCACCGGCGTCGAACTCGCCGGCGCGATCGTCGAGCTCGCCCGCATCACGCTGCGGGGAGATTTTCGCACGATCCGTCCGGAAGAGGCGCGGATCGTGCTGATCGAGGCCGGCCCACGGCTGCTTGCGAATTTCAGGCCCGATCTTTCCGCCTATGCAAAAACGGCGCTGGAGAGGCTGGGCGTCGAAGTGATCCTCGGCAAGAGCGTCACGACCGTCGACAGAGGCGGCGTCGCCTTCGACAGCACGCGCCTCGACGCGGCGACAGTGCTGTGGGCTGCCGGCGTGCAGGCTTCACCCGCCGCAGAGTGGCTGGGCGCCGAGCATGACCGCGCCGGCCGTCTCCGCGTCAATCCCGACCTGATCGTACCGGGGCATCCGGAAATCTTCGCCATCGGCGATACGGCGACAGTGACGATGCCGGACGGCAAGCCGGTGCCTGGCATCGGCGACGCCGCGAAGCAGGAGGGCAAGTACGTGGCACGCGTGATCCGGGCACGGCTTGCCGGACAACCGGCGCCACCGCCTTTCCGCTACCGGCATCTCGGCGACATCGCCACCATCGGGCGCAGCGCCGCCGTGATCGATTTCGGCCGCGTGCAACTGACCGGCTGGATCGGCTGGTGGGCGTGGGGCCTCGCCCACATCTACTTTCTGATCGGGATCAAGAACCGCATCTCGGTCGCGCTGAGCTGGCTCTGGATCTACCTGACCGGGCACCGCAGCGCGCGGCTCATCACCTACGGCGAGGACGCTTCGCCGCGCAACGAATGATTGGACCCGCTCACTCGGTCGGCGGCTCCGGCGGCGGGTCGCGGCGCGCCTGCTCCTCCCAGACCCGGAAATCCGGGTCGGCAAGCACCGCTTCCATGTAGGCGGCGCCGGTCGCGCCGAGCTTCACGCCGTAGGTACGGAAGCGGGTGACGACGGGGGCATACATCGCGTCGGCGACGGTCCAGTGACCGAAGAGGAACGGCCCTCCCCCCTTCTTGCCCCAGGTCTCACGGGCTTCACGCCACATCTTCTCGATGCGGGCGATGTCGGCATTGGCCTGCGGATTCTCCGGCCGGGGCAGGCGCTCGAGCAGCGCCATGTTGAGGTACTCGCGCAGCGGCCGGAAGCCGGAGTGCATTTCCGCCGAGATCGCGCGGGCATAGGCGCGCGCGTCCGGCGCCGCCGGCCAGAGACGCGCGGCAGGGAAGGTCTCGGCAAGATATTCGCCGATGGCGATCGAATCCCACACCTTGATCTCGCCTCCCTCGCGGCGATGGACGAGGAGCGGCACCTTGCCGGTCGGCGACAGCTGGTTGAGGCGCGCCTTGCCGTCTGGCGTGCGGTAGCGCAGCAGCGTTTCCTCGAAAGGCACGCCCGTCTTTTTCAGGGGCAGCCAGCCACGCATCGACCACGACGAGAGCGTGCGATAGCCAATGTAGATGTGAAACTCGGCCATGCGGCTAATGTCCTTCGAAACTGACGAGCGTGTGCACGGGGACGTTCATCGCAGCGACGCGCCGGGCGCCGCCGAGATCGGGCAGATCGATGACGAACGCGGCGCCGACGAGATTGCTGCCGGTGCGGCGGATGAGCTCGACGGCGGCGGCGGCCGTGCCGCCGGTAGCGAT
>CAYOUO010000371.1:0-11446 GCA_964407155.1 uncultured Hyphomicrobiales bacterium
TCATCGCCCATCGCAACTGGTCGCCACCATTCGCCGGCGGCACGCACAGCGCCCTGCCGCTGCACGATCGCGGCCTTCTGGCGGTCGCCGACGAGGCCGTCCTCGACATCGACCAGGAGCCGATGAAGCACACCTGGGTGCTGGACATCCGGGCGCCGGAAAATCCGGTGACGATCGCAACTTTCCCGATCCCGTCAGACCAGGACTATGTCGCCAAAGGCGGCCACTTCGGCCCGCACAATCTCCATGAAAACCGCCCCGGCTCGCTCCAGAGCTCATCAATCATATTTGCGACCTACCAGAACGCAGGCGTCCGCGCGTTCGACATCTCCAATCCCTACCGCCCGGAGGAGATCGGCTTCTACGTGCCGCCCACGCCGCAAAAATGGTTCGAGCCGATGCGCGGCCGCACCAGGGCGCTGCATACCGGCGATGTATTCGTCGCAGCGGATGGCGTAACGTACATCACCGATTATGACGCGGGGCTGACCATCCTGCAGTGGCGCGGATCGTAATCAGGCCGCGACGGGCGGCGGATGAAGCACCGTTTCAGCGTCGGCACGAATGGCCGTGAGGTCGCGCGCCAGCGACCGCATGAGCTCCGGCGACGCGACCTTCTGGAAAACGGTCGAGACCAGCGCGCCAATGGCGGAGCCGCCGAAATTCAGCCCGATAGCCACGGACGCAGTGCCACCACGGCCAACCATCCGCAGGCCGTAGCCTCGGCGGCGCGCCATGGCCACCTTCTGCTCCAGCCCGCTGCGCTGTTCGCTGCCACGTTTGTAGTCGGCCAGGCTGTCGAGTTCCGCCGCGCATCGCTCGACGGTCATCGAGGCCAGCGCGGCCTGACCCATCGCGCACGTCAAATCAAGCCGTTCATAAAGCGTGCTGGGTTTCAGCGTCAGTGTGGTCAGCGCGCGGGTGCTGAAGGTGACCTCCATCTTGCCCTGCTGGAGGAAACCGACCGCGACGGGCCATGACCGCTTCAACGTCATCGCGCGCGCGGCGTCCTCGATCGCGTCGAGGATCATGATGCGATCGTCGACCAGCCTGCCGATCCGGCCCAGCGCACCGGTCAGGCGATACTCCCCAGGCCGGCCGTCCTTGGCCACCAGGCCGGCGCCGACGAGGCTGGAGAGAATGCGATGGACGGTAGATTGGCTCAGGCCGGTTTGACGTGAGAGGTCCGTCAACGTCACGCGGAACATCCCGGCGAGCGCCTGCAGGATGAGCAGATTGCGGCCGATCACGCTGGACGGGGGTCGGGAAGCCATAGCGGTCACGTCAGGCAACGAGCAATTTCCAATTCCGATGTGCGGAATTTAGCGGCTCGTCGCTTGCCGCCGCAAGCGGCGCGTTAAATATTCGTCATCACAAAGACGATATATGCTTGGCGCTCCTGCGCGGCGGCGCTTCTTTCAATTTCGCTTGCCAGTAAAAACCCCTCTCGTTCCAGACCGGCGTGCGCATGTCTTCTTTCAGGCAAAAATTTGTGGCCGGGGAACTGCTTGCCGGCACCATCATCACGCCGCCAACGCCGCCCGCGACCGAAATTAGCGGCTCGCTTGGCTACGACTTTGTCGTGATCGACGAGGAACATGCGCCATTTGATCGTCTCGCGATCGATGCCGCGCTGCTGGCCGCCGCGCGCCACGGCATTGCCGGCATCGTGCGCGTGGCTTCTGCAGATGCATCGCATATCCTGTCGGTACTCGACTGCGGCGCCACCGGCGTGCTGGTGCCCCATGTAGCCTCCGCGGCAAAGGCGCGCGAGGTCGCGGCGGCAGCGCGCTATTCCCTGCGCCGCGGCTATTCGGGCTCCGTTCGCGCGGCAGGTTACGGATCCACACCGATGTGGTCCTACATCGAAGCAGCCGATGCCGCGACCACGGTCATCGCCCAGATCGAGGATGTCGAGGCGCTGGACGAAATCGACGCGATCGCCGCCGTCGACGGGATCGACGGGCTGTTCATCGGCCGCGGCGACCTGACCGCGGCAATGCACGCGCCGTCGAACGACGCGCCCGAGATCCGCACTGCAGTCGAGCGCATTGCCAAGGCGGCGCGGCGGGCTGGAAAGCCGATCGCGGTCTTCGTCGGAAACCTGTCAGAAGCAAAATGGCTTCGCGATTTCGGCGCAAGCTTTTTCGTGGTGAGCTCCGATCAGGGCTTCATGCGCCGCGCAGCCGCATCGGCGCTCAGCGAAGTTCGCTCGCTCGACACCGGCCGCGTCGCAACCTCTACAGGCTAGCTCTCGCTCGCGGATCGACAGCGGCGCGGGCGCCTCTAGCCGCCGCCCGCCTTGGCACCCGCCGGAGCGCGGTATTCCGCTGCATTCAACACCTGCCCCTTGGCGATGAAATCGGGCCGCGGTGGCGCGAATACGTCTACGAGAATGTGGCGCATATCGCCGATGCCCTCAGACGTGTGGATGATGGGCGGCGGTATCAGCGCGATCGTTCGCCGGCCCGAAACGACATGTTCGTCCTCGCGCCATTTGTCGGCGTTGACGACCCACGTTGTGCGATAGTGGTGGACGAAGGTGCCGTCGATGGCGATCGAGGCCTGTTCGAAGTCCGTGTGGGCGTGCGGCGACAGATTCTTCCGGTCGCGCGGTCCCTTGTACTCGACCCAGTTGATGCTCATTGTTTCCGACTGAAACAGTTTGGCGCGTGGCATGCCGACCGAATTCGGCGTCTTGTCCAGTTCGTAGACCAGCGGCTCGCCGGTCGGATGAACGCGCTGGTAGCGCACGATGTCGCGCAGCGGCGGCATCGCCGCCTGGTTCTGGCCAGCCTGATAAATCGGGATGTGTTCGAAAGTCGAAGGTGTCGGCGAGAATACCCGGACGCACTCACCTTCGGCGCGGAATCGCACCGACGTTTTCCCTCTCGGCATGACGCAGACCGTGTGCCCCGGCACGGCGCGCTCGCCACCGCTCCACGTGAGCGTGGCGCCGTCACCCGGCAGCATCGCGAAATACTCTGTGGGGGAATCGGCTTCGAGCGTCGCACCGCCGGCTGAAACCTCCGACCAGGCAATGAGGAAGCTGTGAGACCGCAGGAACCGGGTTTCGACGGACCCGGTCTTTTCCACCACAAGATCCTCCGGCCCCGCGACGACTGCCGCTTCGGGATAAATGGGTTTTCCAGTGTTGATTGCTGTCGCAGCGGGCATTTCGGATTCCTCGGCCTTTGCACGTTAACGAGCGATGGGAATTGTCAGCCCTGCCATTGCAGGATGTAGAGACCAGCGTCGTAGTCGGTGACGTATGCGAGTCCCTCCCGGCTCACGAGCACGTCGGAGGTATGCAGCACCTTCGCGCGGCCACGCAGCGGCTCCTTCCAGCGGCTCGGGGTCGGTGGCACGAACCAGCCGATCTCCTCCGGCCGGAACGGATTGCGGATGTCATAGGCACGGACCCCGGCGCTCTGGTAGGTCGCGAACACCGTCGTCGAGCTCTGGAACGTCCCCGGTCGGTTCTCATGGAGATTGTGTGGGCCGAAGTGGCCGCCCTTGGCCACGTAGTCGCGCTCGCCTGGCACGGGAAAGGTTGCGATGGTCACCGGATTCGTGGGCTCGCGGATATCGAGCATCCAGATCGGCTTTAATGGTTCCTGGTCGATGTTGAGAACCGCCTCATCGGCGACAACGAGCAGATCGCGGTCGACAAGCGGCAGGGCACTGTGCGTGCCGCCGGCATAGGGCGGCGACCAGTTCACGTGGGAGATGAGCCCGGGATTCGCCTTGTCGGCGACATCGATCAGCGTCAGTCCGCCGTCGCGCCAGCAGCCGTAGGCGACGTTGCCCTCGACAACCGCGTGATGGAGCCCGACGCGCCCCTTCATCGTATTGGTCTCGCCGCCTGCCACCCACATGCCGGGCAGCCACCAGCGCCCGACGATCTCAGGCCGCGTCGGATTGCCAAGATCGATGACAATGAGGACGTGGTCGATGAAGCCGTCGAGCAGCGCCGAACCGTAGGCGTAGCGTCCGCCCGCCCACCACAGGCGATGGATGCCGAGCCCCGCGATCTCCATGAAGCCGATTTCGCGCGGGCTTGCCGGGTCGGACGTATCGTAGACGCGCATGCCCGCGGAATAGTCGACGCCCCGACTGCCGAAGCGGCTGCTGTCGATGCCGCCGATTGTCTTCAGGTAATATTCCTGGTCCGGCATTACGCCGCGATAATCGAGCGCCTCGGCGACCAGCAGCAATTCGCCGTGATGCTGGAGGTGGATCGCCCAGGAATTGGCGTGGTGCGGGAGCAGTCCGGCGACCCGCGGATTGCGTGGATCGCGGACGTCGACGACCGAGGTGCCGCGCGTCTTGCTGTGCCCGATATATGCGTATCCTTTGCCGACCATGATCTGGTCGCTGTGGCCGCGGCCGTCGAGGTCGCTGTAGCCGACGAGCGAAAAGTTTCGGGCGCTTTCAGGAACGATATCGGCGACGCCGGCGGACATGTCTGTGATACGCTCCTAGATACCCAATTGCATTTCGAGACGCTGACGATTGGTGGCGAACTCCGCCCGGGCGATCTCGTCCACCACGATGCCGTTCTCGATGACGTACTGCCGGTCGGCCAGACTGGAGGCGAAGTTCACGTTCTGCTCGACGAGCAGGATGGTCAGACCTCGCTCCTTCAGGCCGCGCACCACATCGCCGATCTGTCGCACCAGCACGGGCGCAATGCCCTCCGTTGGCTCATCCAGCAGCAGGAGCTTCGCGCCGGAGAGCAGCAGCCGCGCGATCGCCAGCATCTGCTGCTCGCCGCCGGAGAGCTTGTTGCCGTAGCTGCGCCGCCGCTCCCTGAGATTGGGGAACAGCTCATAGATCTCGGCGCCGGTCATGCCGCCACCGGCAACGACGGGCGGCAACTCGAGGTTCTCTTCGACCGTGAGGCTTGCAAAGATCCCGCGCTCCTCCGGACAGTAGCCGATCCCGAGGCGGGCGATGCGATGTGATTCCAGATCGATGAGCTCGTGTCCGTCGAAGCGGATCGACCCCTCGCGCCGGCCCATGATGCCGATGATTGAACGCAGGGTCGTCGTCTTGCCCGCGCCGTTGCGGCCAAGGAGCGCCACGACCTCGCCACGGCCGACCTCGATACTGATCCCGTGCAGCACATGGGATTCGCCGTAGTACGTGTGGAGGTCGCGCACGCGCAGCAGCGGCGACGTCGCATCAGTCGTCATGGCCGGTCCCGAGATAAGCGCTGATGACGGCCGGATCGCGCGAGATGTCGGCGTATGTGCCCTCCGCCAGTATCTCGCCGCGATGCAAAACCGTGATGAAATTGGATAGCTCGGCCACCACGCCGATGTTGTGCTCGACCATGAGGATCGTGCGATTGGCGGAGATGGAACGGATGAGGGCCGCGATCTTGCCGACGTCCTCACGCCCGAGGCCGGCCATCGGCTCATCGAGGAGGAGCAGTTTCGGTTCGAGCGCGAGCGTGGTCGCAATTTCGAGCGCGCGCTTGCGGCCGTACGAGAGGTCGGCGGCGATCTCGTCGCCGCGGTCGGCAAGACCGACGGCAGCCAGCAATTCCAGCGCACGTTCGTTGAGCACATCGAGACGTGCGGCAGGTTGCCAGAAGAAATAGGAAAGACCGAGCTTGCGCTGCAGCGCCAGGCGAACGTTCTCGATCAAGGTCAGGTAGGGAAAGATCGCCGATATCTGGAACGAGCGCGCGATGCCGAGTTTGGCGATCTCGTGCGGCCTTTGACGCGTGATGTCTCGGCCTTCGAAGATTACAGTGCCGCGCGTCGGCGCTATGAATTTGGTCAGCATGTGGAAACAGGTCGTCTTGCCGGCACCGTTCGGACCGATCAGCGCATGGATCGACCCGCGCGCGACGCTGAGCGCCACGTCCTTCACGGCCGTGAAGCCGCCGAACTCCTTGGTGAGGGCGTGCGTCTCGAGAATGATATCGGCTTGCCCTGTCATAGGGGCCGCCGCGAAACGCGCATGAGTTGACCAACGATACCCTGGCGCAGCACGAGCACGCAAAGCACGAAGATCACGCCCTGCACCACGTTCACCCAGGTGCCGAGCGGCGCGAGGTATTGTTGCATGCCGACGACGACAAAGGCGCCGACGATCGGGCCAAAGATGGTGCCGGCGCCGCCGACCAGCGTCATCAGGATCACGTCGCCGGAGGTCGAATGATAAACGTCGGGCAGCGATGCGATGTGGAATACCAGCACCTTCAGCGCGCCCGCGAGCCCGGCGACAGCGGCCGATAGTACGAAGGCCAGCAGCTTCAGGCGGTCCGTGTTGTAGCCAAGCGAGATCGCACGTGGCTCGTTCTCGCGGATCGCCTTCAGCGCCTGCCCGAACGGCGAATGCACAGCGCGGAAAATTACGAAGAATCCAATCAGGAAGAACACCAGCACGACGTAGTAAAATGCGGTGTCGTTCTCGAGACTGATGAGGCCGAAGAGCTTGCCGCGCGGCACGCTCTGCAGGCCATCTTCGCCACCGGAGAACGGCGCCTGCAGGAAAAAGAAGTAGACGAGCTCGCCGAGCGCCAGCGTTATCATGGCGAAATAAATCTTCTGCCGGCGGATCGAAAGGATGCCGGCCACGACGCCGAGGAGCGTCGAAGTCAGCGTGCCGGCCAGGATGGCGATCTCGGGGGTGGCGCCCCATGATTTCGCGACATAGCCGGTGATATAGCCGGCAGTGCCGAGGAACATGGCGTGGCCGAAGGAGCCGAGGCCGAGAAATCCGATGAGGAGATTGAGCGCCAGCGCAAACAGCGAATAGCAGAGCGCTTTCATGAGAAATGGCGGATAGAAAATGAACGGCGCCACGATCAGCACCGCCGTCATGGCGAGGAAGACCAGGCGATAGTCGCGGGCGTTGCCCGACGCGACCGGCCGGATGGCAGGGTCGACGACGACGGACTGGCTGGCCAGCGACGGCGTGGTTCCGAACAGGCCTGCCGGCCGCACGAGCAGCACGAGCGCCATGATGACGAAGATCACCAGATTGGCGGCCTGCGGGTAGAACACTTTGGTCAGGCCCTCGACGATGCCGAGGGTGAACCCGGCAATGATCGACCCGATCAGGGATCCCATGCCGCCGATAACGACAACGGCGAAGACCACGATGATGAGATTGGTGCCCATCAGCGGACCCACCGAAAAGATCGGCGCCGCCAGCACGCCGGCAAAGGCCGCCAGCGCTGCCCCAAAGCCGAACGTCACCGTCACCATGCGTGGCACGTTGACGCCGAACGCCTGCACCAGTGCCGGGTTCTCGGTCGCGGCGCGGAGATAGGAGCCAACTTTGGTGCGCTCGATGGCGAGCCAGGTGGCGAGACAGACCACAGCGGACGCAACGATGACCCAGCCGCGGTAAACGGGAAGGATCATGAAGCCGAGATGCAGTGCGCCGGTCAGCGGCCGCGGGATGTCATAGGGCCGGCCGAGCGCGCTGAAGCCGTTGAGGAAGAGGCCCTCGATGACTGTCGCGAGCCCGAGCGTCAGCAGCAGGCCGTAGAGGTGTTCGAGACGATAGGCGCGGCGGATGATCGTGCGTTCCAGCACCATGCCGAAAATGCCGACGATGAGCGGCGCCAGGATAAGCGCCGGCCAATAGCCGATACCGAGGTAGGTGAGCAGCAGCCATGCAACGAAGGCGCCCATCATGTAGAGGGCGCCATGCGTGAAATTGATGATGTTCAGAAGGCCGAAGATGATGGCCAGCCCGAGGCTGAGCAGCGCGTAGAACGCACCGTTGATCAGCCCAAGCAGAAGCTGTCCCATCAGCATGGAGATACCGGCTCGTTTCCTGGTCGGGCGACAAGGGGACGGCTGCGCGCCGCCCCCTTTTTGTGGTGGTCGAAGTCTACTGCTTCACCAGCGGGCAGCCACCCTCGTTCAGCGGGCGGAAGGCCTGGTCACCGGGGATGGTGCCGATCTGCTTGTAGAGGTCCCAATCGCCCTTGGATTCCGCCGGCGACTTCACCTTGAAGATGTAGACATCGTGAATGACGCGGCCGTCCTGGCGCACATAGCCGTCGCTGAACAGCCCGTCGTGGGTCGGCATCTTCTTCATCTGCGCCACGACCTTGTCGCCGTCGCGCGTCCCGGCCGCCTTGAGGGCCCGCAGGTAGTGCAGCACCGCTGCGTAGGTGCCGGCGTGGTGGAGAGTGGGATAAGAGGTGGTGTAGACCGCCTCGAACCGCTTGGTCCAGGCGCGCGTGCTGTCGTTCAGGTCCCAGTAGAACGGTTCCGCCAGGGTCGTACCCTGCGCTGCCTCGAGTCCAAGGCTTTTGATGTCGACGATGTTGGCGTTGATCGCCGCCAATGTCTGCTTGTCGGCGAGGCCGAACTCGTGCGCCTGCTTCAGGGCGGTCACGAGATCGTTGCCGGCGTTGGCGAAGCCGACGACTTTCGCGCCGGATTGCTGGGCCTGCAACAGGAACGACGAGAAATCCTGCGTGTTGACCGGCGCCTTCACCTCGCCGAGCACGGTGCCGCCTGCCTTGGTGACAGCAGCCGAAGTGCTGGCTTCGAGATCGTGGCCGAAGGCATAGTCGGCGGCGATGAAATACCAGCTGTTGCCACCGGCCTTGGTGATCGCAGTGCCGACCGCAGTGCCCACTTCATAAGTGTCGTAGGTCCAGTGCACGGAGTTCGGCGTGCACTTTGCTCCGGTAATCTGCGCGGAGCCCGCGGCGCCGAGCACCACGACCTTGTTGTGCTTCTGGGTCTCGTCCATCACCGCGAACGCGACCGCCGAATTGGTCACGTCGAAAATAGCATCGACACCTTCCTGCTCGTACCACTGCTTGGCGATCGCAGCGCCCACGTCGGCCTTGTTTTGGTGGTCGGCATAGATGACCTGCACATCGAAGCCCGGATTCGGATTCTCCTTCATGAAGTCCTCAACCGCGAGCTTGGCGCCAGCCACGAGGCCGAGGCCGCCGGAAGTCGAGTAGATGTTGGAAAAGTCGCTGAGGATGCCGAGCTTGACCGTGCCGGTGACGCCATCGGCCAACGCAGGCGCTCCCGCCAGAAGTGTCAACGCGGCGGCGCCGAGCCCCAATTGCCGCGCTATTGTTGTCGCGCGGCGCACTATTCCGGATTTCATGACGCATTCCTCCCTGGAAAGCGTTGCCAGCGACGATCCCAGCGTGGAGCGCGGCAACAGACGAAAAACTACGCCCTGTTGCCGGGCGCACAACGCGACAGGATTCGCTTTCCGCCCACCGGAATCGCGCAAGTTGGGTTTGGTGATGGTCGACGCTGAGGATTAATCTCGAGGGTCTGACTGATTGGACCGCGCGTGGCGTATCGGTCGACGGATTTGCCGTCCTCCGCGCCCAGTCGCCGCGGCGCCCACCACACACCGACCATTATCTGCGATCGGGGTCACGCCGGGGGCGCGTCTGGTAGACTTATAAGTTCCGCAATATCTCAACGCTCATTGGCGGATGGGGTGTCCTCCTAACTCTTGAATTCTCTGGGTTTTTATTGTACGTCTATGCCCATCGAAACGGCGGAATTCTGCGCTTTCTTGTACTGACATGTGAGTCCGTGTCCGCCAAAGCCGATGGGACGCATGATGGGACGCGAAATAGGACGATTGCGAGCGCACCAGCTCAATGAACTACCGATCGGGCGGCACGCGGACGGCGGAAATCTCTATCTGGTCGTGCGCGACGATGGTCGCCGTTGGGTGTTCCGCTACCGCAGCAAGGCGCGCAAGCGCGTCGTCGACCTCGGCCTTGGCAGCGCCAACGTTGTGTCGCTCGCACAGGCGCGCCGGCTCGCTCGCAAGGCACACGAGGCCCTGAGCGAAGGCCGCGACCCTAGAACCGCTGCACGGTCATCCCGGGCCGTTTCCTTCGGCGCTGCCGCTGACGCAAAGATCGAACTCGACGCGCCGCATTGGAAAAACGCGAAGCATGCCGCCCAATGGAAGGCGACGATGGCACGGGTGTCGTTTCGTGATCGGCCAGTCGCCGCGATCACGTTTGACGATGTTGTCGCCGAACTGCGGCCGGTGTGGACCGAGAAAGCCGAAACGGCTCGGCGGGTGCGAGCGCGAATCGAGGCGGTGATCGACTTCGCCCATGCGAAGGGATGGACGACGGTCGATAATCCGGCACGCCTCACCGGGAAATTCCGCAATGTGATGGGACGGCAACCTAAAAAGGGCGACGACGCGCATCACGCTGCAATGCCTTACAAGGACGTGCCGGCACTTATGGCGCAACTTCGGGACAGAACAAATATTTCCGCTCGCGCTCTAGAATTCACGATCCTGACAGCAGCGCGAACGGGCGAGACGCTTGGCGCCACATGGTCCGAATTCGATATCGACAGGGCGACATGGACGATTCCTGGTGCCCGCATGAAGGCGGGTAAAGAACATGTCGTTCCACTGTCCGACCGGGCCGTCGAGATATTGCGCTCGTTGAAGCGGGCAGGGGATTTGGTGTTTCCCGGGACGAAGGCTGATCGCCCGCTTTCAAACATGTCGCTTGCGATGGTGCTGCGTCGGCTTCGCGACGGAGTGACCGTGCACGGCTTCAGGTCGAGCTTCCGCGATTGGGCGGGTGAACGTGCTTACCCGCGCGATGTGGTGGAAGCCGCGTTGGCGCATGGACTGCGGGACAAGACTGAGGCCTCGTATTTGCGCACGAACTACCTCGACCAGCGGCGGCCTATCATGGATCAGTGGTCGCGTTTCTTGTCGTCCGCAAACCCCGCACAAATACTTGCATTCAACAGATAATTTCAGACTATAACAATAGATTAACGGCCCTCTCAATAGATTAACGCGCCGCTTTGACTATTTTATGCTTGACAGCGCACAGTGTTGTGCGTATTTGTGCGCATAGGACGGTCGCGCCAAGTCGAGAATTTTCAAGACTAGTCGAGAACCAGGCGCAGAACAGTTTCCCCGCGAGTCGTCCCTAAACCCAATTTCGCGGGAATCCGTCCAATGCGCCGAAAAGCGCCGCCGGCTGATCGGCTGGCTGTCAACATCGACGAATTTTGCACCTTGGTCGGCATAAGCCGATCGACGTTCTACGCGATGCCCGCAGAGCGCCGCCCGGCGATGCTTTCTCTCGGCGGCAAGCGCTGGCTTATCTCGAAGGCTGCGATAACAGATTGGCTCGCCGGGAAGCCTGCTGCCAATGTCTAAGCGCACCAGCGGTCGGAAGTGCCAAGTTTGCGTTTCGAAGCATCGGGCACAGATTGAGGTTGGGATCGTCAATCGCATTCCGAGCCGCGTTCTCGCCGCACGTTTCAATTGCTCCCGCGACGGCATTGTGCGCCATGCGAAGCTGCACATTTCGCCTACGCAGCGAGCCGCCATGCTCGCGCACCGCAAACCCTCGGAAATCGATCTCGACCAATTGCGGATCAGCGAAGGCGAGGGACTTCTCTCTGCCTTGGTAGCGCAGCGCGCGCGACTC
>CAYOUO010000372.1:0-2941 GCA_964407155.1 uncultured Hyphomicrobiales bacterium
AAGCGGCACAACGCCCGACCGCGAACGAAAGTTCCCTGCCGGGCAGCGGCGTTCAGCCAATTCCGGGAGAATGAAGCCGAATTGCGGCAGTGCCGCGGCAACAGGACCGGCGCTACAGCGCGCCCGGTCGCTGGCCAGCGCGCGCCTGCTTGGTGAATTTCCTGATAACCATGTCGCGCTTCAGCTTGGAGAGGTGGTCGATGAACAGCTTTCCATCGAGATGATCGATCTCGTGCTGGAGACAGACGGAGAGGATGCCATCGGCCTCGATCTCCTGTTTCCTGCCCTCCCGGTCGAGATAAGCAACGCGCACCCTCGCCGGGCGCTCGACCTCGGCGAAATACTCCGGGATCGACAGGCAACCCTCTTCCGCCACCGCCCGCTCATCGGAGGTCCAGACGATCTCCGGGTTGATGAGGAAGAGCGGCGCCGCCGCGGCTTCCTTGTCCTCGCGCTGGGCGATATCGACGGTGACGATGCGGCGCGGCACCGCGACCTGCACGGCGGCCAGACCGATGCCGGGCGCGGCGTACATGGTCTCCAGCATCCGGTCCATGAACGCACGCACCTCGTCGTCCACCCGCTCGACGGGCAGGCTGCGGTTCCTCAGCAGGGAATCAGGAAGGGTGATAATTTCAAGCTTGGACACGCACCTCAGATATGAAACCGCTCCGCGAGGGTCAATCGCAGACATGAGCGCGGCAGGGTTGCGGAAATGAAGAAAGCGCGCCGCCCGGCGTCGAAAAAGACGACGCGCCGCAATCCGCTCGCCCGCGCGCTTGCCACCGCGAAATTCCGCCAGCGTGTGGTGAAGGATTCCGGCCAGTATCGCCGCCGGCCGAAGCACCCGCCGCCGGCCGACGACGAATCCTGACGTTCCCTGTTTGTACTCAGGCCGGAATCCGGTTATGATGGCCGGATGAGCGAAGCGATTCTGGCTTTGGCCACGGGCATTCTGGCCATTCTTCTCGTTGCGGCGGCGGTGGCCTGGTGGCGGACCAGCCGCCGGCTCGGCGACCTCGCGGCAACCGCGGTCGAGACCGGTGACGGCAAGGACGAGATCGCCCGGCACATCGCCAGCCTGATGAAGGCGCAGGGCGAGATCACCGGCCACGTGCGCGGCCTTTCCGAGCGCCTGGACGGCTTCGGCCATCGCCTCGGCCAGTCGATGACGGAGACCAGCAAGAACACGAACGAGAGCCTGGCGCGGCTCGGCGAGCGGCTGGCCGTGATCGACAAGGCGCAGCAAAACATCACGAGCCTGTCGAGCCAGGTGGTCGAACTCAACCAGGTGCTCGCCAACAAACAGACGCGCGGCGCCTTCGGACAGGGCCGCATGGAAGCCATCGTGCGCGACGGCCTGCCGCCGAACGGCTACGCCTTCCAGCATACGCTGACCAACGGCAACCGGCCGGACTGCGTGATCTTCATTCCGAATGCGCCCTGCTTCGTGATCGATTCGAAATTCCCGCTGGAAGCCTGGAACGGCATTCGCGGCGCCGCGACGCCGGAGGCGGCGAAGGCCGCCGAATCGCAGTTTCGCCGCGATACGCTGAAGCACGTGCAGGACATCGCCGAACGCTACTTCATCGCCGGCGAGACGCAGGACACCGCGATCATGTTCGTGCCATCGGAATCGATCTTCGCCGACCTGCACGAGCGCTTCGAGGACGTGATCCAGAAGGCGGCCCGCGCGCGGGTGATGGTCGTCTCTCCGTCCCTGCTCATGCTGTCTATCCAGCTGGTGATGTCGCTGATGCGTGACCAGCGCATGCGCGAGCAGGCGCGCCTGATCCAGCAGGAGGTGGGCAAGATGATGGAGGACGTCACCCGCCTCGGCGAACGGGTGAAGAAGCTGCAGACGCACTTCACGCAGGCCAACAACGACATCGAGGACGTGCTGAAATCGGCGCGCGGCGTCATGGGCCACGGCCAGAAGATCGCGCAGGTGGAGTTCGACGGCGAGAGCGACGAGAAGCCGATGCGGAACGCCGCGTCTTCCCAGGCCCCGGCGCGGCCGCCGGTCGCCGGGCGGCACGCCGAACTGCCCTTCAACGCGCTGCAGGACATCTAAACCCGGCCTTTGGCTGTACCGGCGGAGTTCGCTAGACTGCGCTCCGGGCGCCTTTCCGGAGGCTGAACGATGCATCGACACCTGCTGGCCGTGCTGCCGCTCACCGCGCTGGCGGCCTCCCCGGCCATGGCGGCCACCGTCCATATCGCGGCGTTCGGCGACAGCAACACCGCCGCCTTCATCGTCGGCAAGGACAAGGGCTATCCCGCCGACCTCGAGAAAATCCTGAAGGCCAGGGGCTACGACGTTGCCATCACCAACGGCGGAGTCTCGGGCGCGACCAGCGCCGACGGCGTGAAGTCGGTCGATACGCTGGTGCCGGCCGGCACCGACATCGCCATCGTTTTCTTCGGGCGGAACGATCACCGCTGGGGCGTGGACGAGAAGATCACGCGCGCCAACATGGACAGGATCGTCGCCCGGCTGAGCGAGCGGCATATCGCGGTCCTGCTCTGCGGCTACTGGCAATACGACTTCTCCGACATCGCCGCGAAGAACGGCGCGGCCTACTATCCGGAGTTTTTTAACGGAGTTTCGGCGAACGGGGATAAGTTGCCGCGATACACGATGTGGTTCGACCCGATGCACCACCTGAACGCCGAGGGCTACAGGGTGGTGGCGACCAACATCGCGCCGGCGGTCGAGGCGCTGATGCAGAAGGTGGCCGCGCGCGAGACACCGAAGGCCGGGCCGGTCGCCGCCGCGGCAGATTGAGCAGCAGTCAGAACGGCGTGCGCTGGCGCATCGCCGCCGACAGCGTGCCCTCGTCGAGATAATCGAGCTCGCCGCCGACCGGCACCCCATGGGCGAGCCGCGAGACCTTTGCGCCGCTGCCGGCAAGCCGGTCCATGATGTAGTGGGCCGTGG
>CAYOUO010000373.1:0-2797 GCA_964407155.1 uncultured Hyphomicrobiales bacterium
CAGGTGGACCGCCCCTCTTCTGGCTGCGCATGATCGCGCTCCTGGTACCTCTCATGGCGCCGGATAACGCCAGATCATTGCGGAACCCTGACGGCGCAACTTTGCCGATTCTGCGGCGGGCGCAAGCGAAACTGTGGGCTCCCCGGGGCGCCGGCCGGTCCGCCGCCATAAATACAGTATATTTTCAGCGGATAAAGGAGCCGGCCATGTCGTTGCGCACGCCCTCGCCTGCGGCGCCGGCATGGCTGTTGCCGGTTCGGCGTCTTTACCGGCCGGGACCGGAGAATTCCCGCCATGCCCTATGAGCTTTACTACTGGCCCGGAATTCAGGGCCGCGGCGAGTTCATCCGGCTGGCGCTCGAGGAAGCCGCCGCGCCGTATATCGACGTCGCGCGCGTTGAGGGCGTCGGCGCGCTCATGCAGGTGTCGGAAGACGAGAAGGCGGTAACGCCCTCGTTCGCGCCGCCCTTCCTGCGCGATGGCAGGCTCGTCATCGGCCAGACCGCCAACGTCCTCCTTCATCTCGGCGACAAACTCGGCCTCGCGCCGAAGTCCGATGCCGGCCGGCTCTGGACGCATCAGATCCAGCTCACCATTGCCGACGTGGTGGTCGAGGCGCACGACACGCACCACCCGGTCGGCGTCGATCTCTACTACGAGGACCAGAAGCGCGAGGCGAAACGGCGGGCCGAGCAGTTCCGCAAAAGCCGGCTGCCGCTTTTCCTCGGCTGGTTCGATCGCATCCTCGCCGCCAACCCGAAGGGCGAGAACCATCTCGTCGGTGCCCGCCTCAGCTACGCCGACCTGTCGCTGTTCCAGCTCATCGAAGGCCTGCGCTACGCCTTCCCCGAGGCCATGCGCCACGCGGAACGGAAATATCCGCGGCTCGGCGCGCTTCATGACAGCGTCGCCGCCCGTCCGAATATCGCCGCCTATCTCGCCAGCGAGCGGCGAATCCCATTCAACGAGGACGGCATCTTCCGTCACTACCGGGAGCTCGACGCATGAGCGCGTTGGTCCGGGTATCAGCCGGCGAGCATCCCCTTCACCACCGCGCTCGCCTTGCCGAAGTCCATCTGCCCGGCGTGGCTCGCTCTCAGCTCCGCGATGACCTTGCCCATGTCCTTGATGCTCGCGGCGCCGGTCCTGGCGATCGCCGCCTTGATCGCGGCGTTGACCTCGGCCTCGCTCATCTGCTTCGGCAGGAACGACTGGATCACCGCGATCTCGGCGCGCTCGCCGGCGGCGAGTTCGGGCCGGCCGCCCTTGTCGTAAAGCTCGGCCGATTCCTGGCGCTGCTTGACCAGCTTCTGCGGCACGCCGAGAAGCTGATCATCGGTCGCCGTCTCCTTGCCTTGCGCCCGCGCCTCGATATCCAGGTTCTTGATCGCCGAGGAAACCATGCGCAACGCGGAGAGCCGCGCCTTGTCGCCGCTCTTCATCGCCCGCTTGGTTTCTTCGCTGATTCGGTCACGGATCATGGGCAAGCTCGGTTGGGAGCACGGGTTTTGACGTTCTGCCGGGCGGGAGCTATCTAGTCCGCATCATGACAGACAAACAAGCCCAGGCGTGGCGGGACGAGCCGCGGCAAACCCGGTCCTGGGACGAGCCGGCAATGTCCGCCCGTCTTGTTCTCGCCGATGGCACGGTGATCGAAGGTCAAGGCCTCGGCGCCGAAGGACACGCCGTGGGCGAAGTCTGCTTCAACACCGCGATGACCGGCTACCAGGAGATTCTCACCGATCCTTCCTACGCCGGCCAGATCATCACCTTCACCTTCCCGCACATCGGCAATGTCGGCGTCAACGATGAGGACATCGAGACCGTCAACATGGCCGCCGCCTCCGGTGTGCGCGGCTGCATCATCCGCACCGACATCAGCGAGCCGTCGAACTACCGCGCCAGCCGCAACCTCGACCAGTGGCTGAAGGCGCGCGGGATCATCGGGCTGGCCGGCATCGACACGCGCGCGCTGACGGCGCTCATCCGGTCGAAGGGCATGCCGAATGCCGTCATCGCGCACGATCGCGACGGACGGTTCGATCTGCCAGCCCTCTCCGCCGAAGCGACGGCATGGCCGGGACTCGTCGGCATGGACCTCGCCAGGGACGTCACGACTGGCCAGACCTACACCTGGGACGAGACCTCGTGGGTGTGGGGCAAGGGCTACGGGCGGAACGAGCGGCCGCGCCATCACGTCGTCGCCGTCGACTACGGCATCAAGCGTAATATTCTGAGGCTCCTCGCCGACCACGGTTGTCGCGTCACGGTGGTGCCCGCGACCGCGACGGCCGAGGATATTCTCGGCCACAGGCCGGACGGCGTCTTCCTGTCGAACGGACCGGGCGATCCGGAAGCGACCGGCGCCTATGCTGTCCCGGCGATCAAGGGTGTCGTGGACGCCGGCGTGCCGACATTCGGTATCTGCCTCGGCCATCAGATGCTGGCGCTCGCTCTCGGCGGCACCACCAGCAAGATGCATCAGGGCCACCACGGCGCCAACCATCCGGTCAAGGACCTCACCACCGGCAAGGTCGAGATCACCTCGATGAACCATGGCTTCGCGGTCGACCGGCAGTCGCTTCCGGCAGACGTCGAGGAGACCCACGTGTCCCTCTTCGACGGCTCGAACTGCGGCATCCGGCTGAAGGACAAGCCCGTCTTCAGCGTGCAGTACCATCCGGAAGCTTCGCCGGGTCCGCGCGACAGCCGCTACCTGTTCGAACGCTTCGTTGCGATGATGGACGGTGCCAAGGAAACCTGACGCGCCCCTCGCTCCCGCCCGCCCGAAGCGCCG
>CAYOUO010000374.1:0-2856 GCA_964407155.1 uncultured Hyphomicrobiales bacterium
ACAGAATGTCGCCGAGCTGCTTCGGCGAGCCGATGTTGAAGGTCTCGCCGGCGAGCTCGTAGATCTCGTGCTCGAGCCCGCCGATCTTCTGCGAGAAGGCGCCCGACATGCGCGACAGGATCTGGCGGTCGACCTTGATGCCGCGCATCTCCATGCGCGCCAACACCGGGACCAATGGTCGCTCCAGCACCTCATAGACGGTCGTCATGTGCTCGGCGATGAGCCGCGGCTTCAGCGCCGTCCACAGCCGGAGCGCGACGTCGGCGTCCTCCGCCGAATATTCCGTCGCGCGGTCGATGGCGACGCGGTCGAAGGTGAGCTGCTTCGCCCCCGAGCCGGCAACGTCCTTGAAGCTCACCGGCTTGTGGCCGAGCACCGAGTCGGCGAGTTCGTCCATGCCGCTGCCGCCCTTGCCGCCGTCGAGCGCGTAGGAGATCAGCATGCTGTCATCATAGGGCGCGACGAGGATGCCGCGGCGCGCGAAGACGACGTAATCGTACTTCAGGTTCTGCGCGACCTTGAGGACCGACGGATCCTCGAGCAGCGGCTTGAGGCGCGCGAGCCCCTCCTCCGCGTCGATCTGGCCGGTCACGAGACCGCCGCCAAGGAGATCGTCCTCGCCGCTCGTGTGGCCGAACGGGACGTACGCCGCCCTGCCCGGCTCGGTCGCCAGGCTGACGCCGCAGAGCTTCGCCTGCATCGGATCGAGCGAGGTGGTCTCGACGTCGATCGCAACGACGCCCCCCGCGCGCGCCTCGACGATCCAGCGGTCGAGCTGCTCGAGCGTGGTGATGGTCTCGTAGCGCTTCAGGTCGAACGGCACCGCTGCGATGGCAGCCCCTGCCTCGGCTGCGCGCCGGGCGGTGCCCGTCCCTGCCGCGGCGGGTGCCCCAGCGTGCCTGTCACCGGCGCTGAAGTATGGCCGGTAGACGGGCCGCGCCGGCACCGCCTCCTCGGTCACGTCAGCGCGGTCCTGCCGCGGCGCCTGCGCCGGTGCCTCGCCCGGCATCCCCGGTGCCACGCTGTCCATGTCGGTTTTCGTCGCCTCGGCGACGCGCCGGGTCAGCGCCGTGAACTCCATCGCCTTGCAGAACCCTATCAGTAGCGGTCCATTGCGCTCTCGCACCGCTAGGTCTTGTATCTGGACCTCGAGCGGGACGGCGCGATCCAGCGTCACCAGCCGCTTCGACAGCCGCGCATTCTCAGCGTGCGCCTCCAGCGCCTCCCTGCGCTTGGGCTGCCTGATCTCTGCCGTGCGTGCCAGCAATGACTCGAGGTCGCCGTACTCTGCGATGAGCTGCGCCGCCGTCTTGACCCCGATGCCCGGCACCCCCGGGACGTTATCGACCGAATCGCCGATAAGCGACTGCACTTCCACGACTTTTTCGGGCGGCACACCGAATTTCTCGATCACCTCCGGCACGCCGATGCGGCGGTCCTTCATCGTGTCGTACATCGTCACGCCCGACCCCACGAGCTGCATCAGGTCCTTGTCCGACGAAACGATGGTGACGTCAGCACCCGCCTCCACCGCCTGCCGCGCGTACGTGGCGATGAGATCGTCGGCCTCGAAACCGCCCTGCTCCAGGCAGGCGACGTTGAACGCCGCGACCGCCTTGCGGATGAGGCCGAACTGCGGCTTGAGATCATCCGGCGCTTCCGGCCGATGCGCCTTGTAGTCCGCATAGAGCTCGTTGCGGAAGGTCACCTCGGACTTGTCGAAGACCACGGCAAGATGGGTTGGCTTCACGCCGGCGGAGGCATCCTGCAGCAACTTCCACAGCATGTTGCAGAAGCCGGCGACGGCGCCGACCTGAAGCCCGTCGGACTTCCGCGTCAGCGGCGGCAGCGCATGAAAGGCGCGATAGATATAGCCGGAGCCGTCGACCAGAAAGACATGGTCGCCCGGCTTCACGGGCCGGGCAGCACCGCGTGGGACAAGTGACATGGCGCGAATATGGCTGCTGCCGCGTCGCGGGAAAAGGGCGTTGTTGCCCCCGGTTTCAACCGTTTTCGCCGACGATATCGCGACGCGCGCGGTCGAGCTCTTCCGAATAGCGCCTGAGCGCATGCTGCTCGGTCAGCAGCCCGAGCACCCGCCGCGTCGCCCGTGTATCGACCACGGCGAGCGCCTCGCTCTCGGCTTCGTCGAAAAGACGCATGGCGTCCTTCACGTTGAGCTCCGGCGTCAGGAACTGGCGCTGGTAATGCACGAAATTTCCGATGACGCGCGGATCGGCATCGTCGACCAGTTCCGGAGCGTGAATTTCCGGAACGATGGCGATGCCGAGGTAGCGTCCCGAGCTGTCGACCACCACGACGCGCTGCGTCGAGCCCAGCGGGAAATCGCGGCGAAATGCGGAGAGGCGCGTATCGGCGAGCACGGTGCGCACGTCGCGGCGCATCAGCGTGCCGACGGTAAGCGAGCGGATGCGGCCCACATCGTGGGCACTGCGGATGGTTTCGCCGCGCAGATGCATGCGCCAGGTCGTGAACGAATAGCCGAACAGCTCGCGCACCGTGACCGAGGAGACCACGGCGGCGGCCAGAACCGCCAGCGTGATCGGCACGTCGCCCACGGTCTCCAGCGCAAGAAACGCCATCGTGAGCGGCCCGCCAACGATCGCGACCGCCATCGATGTCATGCCGACGATGGTGGCGACCAGGGGATCGGGCGCGATGGCGAGGTGCGCCGCAGCAGCGACGGCCGCGAACAGTTTTCCGGTGAGCGCCCCGAGATAGAGCGACGCGAAAAAGAGACCGCCCCGGAAGCCGGAGCCGAGCGAGACCGCCGAGGCCGTTGCCTTCAGCACCACCAGAAGGAAAAGCGGGGCGAGCGCCGGCAGCGTGGAATCG
>CAYOUO010000375.1:0-3102 GCA_964407155.1 uncultured Hyphomicrobiales bacterium
CTTCCGCTTCGCCGGGCATGAGGTGCGGGTCATCGCGACGCCCGGCCACACGCTCGGCCATATCGCCTATTACCTGCCCGGGCAAAGGCTGGCGTTCACCGGCGACACGCTGTTCGCCGTGGGCTGCGGGCGCGTGTTCGAGGGGACGATGGAAGCGATGTGGCATTCGCTGGAGAAACTGATGCGACTGCCCGACGACACGGTGATCTACTGCGGCCACGAATACACGGCGGCAAACGTCCGCTTCGCGCTCACCGTCGACCCGGGCAACGCCGCGCTGATCGATCGGGCCGCGGAGGTGGCGGCGCTGCGGGCGGCAGGCAAGGCGACGCTGCCGACCACGATCGGGCTCGAGAAGGCGACCAACCCGTTCCTGCGCGTCGAGGAGCCGGCGATCCGCGCGTTGCTCGGCATGGAGAATGCGACCGCGGCCGAAGTGTTCGCCGAACTGCGCCGGCGGAAGGACAATTTCCGCTAGCGGCGCGAGGCCGCCCTTCCCGCTAACGCGGGGGCTCGTTCAGCTGCAGCCAGTAGGCACCGAGCTGGCGCGCGGCATCGATGAAGCGGTCGAAATCGACGGGCTTGCGCACATACGAGTTGCAGCCGAGGCGGTAGCCGGACTGGATATCGGTCTCCTCCTTCGACGAGGTGAGGATGATGACCGGGACGAGGCTGGTGCGCTCGTTGGCGCGCAGCCGCTCGAGCACCTGCAACCCGTCGACCTTGGGCAGATTGAGGTCGAGCAGGACCACCGCCGGCGTCTCCTGCGCATCGCGGCCGGCGAATTCCCCGGTGGCGAACAGGTAGTCGAGCGCCTCGGCGCCATCGCGCGCCACGACCACCGGATTGGTGATGTTGCTCTTGGCGAAGGCGCGCATGGTGAGCGCCTCGTCGTCGGGATTGTCCTCGACCAGCATGATCGGCCGCTCGCTCAATGGTCAGTCTCCTATGCCGCCAGCGTGAAGAAAAACGTCGCGCCCTCGCCGACCTTGCCCTCTGCCCATACACGACCGCCATGGCGGTCGACAACCCGATGGATGGTGGCCAGGCCGATGCCGGTGCCCGGGAACTCGGCCTCGGTGTGCAGCCGCCGGAACGGCTGGAACAGCTTGGCGGCGGCCGCCATGTCGAAGCCGGCACCGTTGTCGCGGACGTAGAAGGCGCGGCCGTTCTCGTTAGCGGTGGCGCCGACCTCGACCCGCGGCGCCGCCTGTCTGCCGGTGAATTTCCAGGCGTTTCCGAGCAGGTTCTCGAGCACGATCCTGATCAGGCCGCGATCGCCCTCGGCATAGAGCCCGTCCGCGATGCGCACCTCGACCTTGCGGTCGCCGGCGTTCAGCCCGGCGGCGATTTCACGCGCCAGCTCCGAGAGATTGAGCGGCCGCGGATGGATTTCCGCCCGGCTCACGCGGGAGAGCTGCAGCATGTCGTCGATCAATTCGCCCATGCGCTGGGCGGCGAGGCGCACGCGGTTGAGATGCTGGCGCCCGACGGCGTCGAGCTTGTCGGCGCAATCCTCGAGCAACGCCTGGCTGAAGCCGTCGATGGCGCGGAGCGGGGCGCGCAGGTCGTGCGAGACCGAATAGCTGAACGCCTCCAGCTCCCTGTTCTTGCGCTCGAGCTCGCCGACGAGCTCGGCGCGCGCCTCGGCGACCTCGCGCGCCGTGCGCTCGTTGGCCGCCTCCAGCTCCTTGGTCAGCAGCTGCTCGCGGATGCGGCGGTTCTCGTCCTCGAACTGCTTGCGCCTGATCTGCACCCGCACCCGGGCCTTCAGCACGTCGATCTCGCTCAGCTTCGAGATGTAGTCGTCGGCGCCGACGCCGAGGCCCTCCAGCATCGCGGCGCGGTCGTCCATGGCGGTGAGCATGATCAGCGGAATGTCGCGCAGGAACGGCGTTTCCTTGATGCGCCGGCAGGTCTCCTTGCCGCCCAGACCGGGCATGATGAGATCGAGCAGGATGCAGCCGACCTGCTGCACGGCAAGCAGCTCCAGCGCTTCCTCGCCGGACCGCGCCTGCACCACGTCATAGCCCTCGCCGCGCAGCGATTCCGACAGCGCGTTGAGATGCGTGACGCTGTCGTCGACCGCAAGGATCTTGTGCGGCCCGGCGAGCGTCATCAGTTCGGCTTCGGACGGATGCGCCGAGGAGGCGCTACGCAGCGCCGCGCGCAGCTTGGCAAGGACGACGGCGATATCGCCGTCCTTCTGGACGAACGCATCGGCGCCGGCTTCCAGCGCCTTCAACTCGGCGCCGTGATCGGTCGCCGCCGTCAGCAGGAGGCAGGGAATACGCCGCAGGACCGCGTCGATACGAATGCGACGGATGAGCGTCGCCCCGTCCATGCCAGGCAGCACCCCGTCGACGATGATGGCGTTGGGGCGCTTCGTGGCCAGGGTGGCGAGCGCCTCTTCGGCGCTTTCCGCGGTGAGAACGAGATAGCCTTCGGCCGCGAGCGCCGACGCCAGCACGTTGCGGAACGTGAGGCTGTCGTCGACGACCAGCACCGTCGGCTTTTCCGCGGCCGGGGACGCATCGCGCACCTGGAGCAGCGCTCTCGCCCTGGCGAGCAGGTAAGCGGTGTCGTACGGCTTGCCGACGTATTCGTCGGCGCCGGTTTTCAGCCCGCGCACCCGGTCCTTGACCTCGCCCTCCGTGGACAGCATGAGAACCGGCATCGTTGCCGTGTCGGGCGAATTGCGCAGTTCACGCAGGAATTCGATGCCGTCGCCGTCGGGAAGCAGCACGTCGAGCACGACCAGCGCCACCGGCTGCCGCACCAGCGCGGCGCGCGCCTCCGTCAGGGTGGCGCAGGGCACCACGGAAAAGCCGGCCGCCGACAGCGTCTCCGTGAGGTCCATGCGGACCGTCATGCTGTCGTCGACGACGAGGATGGGGCCGGTCATATCGCCTCCCTCCGCCAGAGCGACGCCATCAGCGGACCGATCTCGGGCAGCGGCACGATGCGCGACGCCGCGTTGAGCTGCGCCGCCACCTGCGGCATTCCGTAAACCACCGAAGTTTCCTCGTCCTGCGCGGCGGTGAACCCGCCGGCCTGCCGTATCTGGAGCAGCCCAACGGCGCCGTCGCGGCCCATTCCGGT
>CAYOUO010000376.1:0-5287 GCA_964407155.1 uncultured Hyphomicrobiales bacterium
GAGACTTTCGGATTGACGTTCGCCCAGAAGCCATGGGACGCGGGATCGAGCTGCGGCCAGAAAGTCGGCGGCCGGTCCTCGACGAACGCGAACCGCACGATCGATTTGACCGACTTGAACCCGTACTTCCACGGCACGTGAAGGCGGAGCGGCGCCCCCATCGACTTGGCGAGCGGCTTGCCATAGGCGCCGGTGACCATGAAGGCGAGGTCGTGCGTGGCCTCCGCCATGGTCAGCGCCTCGACATAGGGCCACGGATACCAAGTCTGGCGCTGGTTGCCGGCGATATCCGGCATGGAGAAGGCCTCCATGCGAAGATACTTCGCCGAACCGAGCGGCCTGGCGAGCGCGACCAGCGCCTTCAGCGGGAAGCCGGTCCACGGCACGACCATCGACCAGCCTTCGACGGCGCGGTGGCGGTAGACGCGCTCCTCGAGATCGACTTTCGCCAGCACATCGTCGATGCCGAGCGTCAGCTCGCGATCGACAAGGCCGGCGAAGCTCACCGTCCACGGCCGCACCGGCAATGCCGCGGCAGCGCCGGCGATGCGGCGGGCGGTCCCGAATTCGTAGAACGCGTTGTTGGTGGTGGCGACGCCTTCCGGCGTGATCGGGCGGTCGACGGCGTAGCCCAATCTGCGCGGCGCGGGGTAAAGCCCGCGCGACGGATAGGGCACGTCGGCGGCCGCAACGAGCGGGCCGCGATTGCGCATGACGCTGCCGAGCGCGGCGCCGGCGAGCGCAACGCCGCCCACCACGAAGGCGCGGCGATTGAGAAAAATCGACTCGGGCGTCACCCGGCTCTCGGGCAAATCCCAGTCGCGGCTCTGTCTGATCGTCATCGCGCGTCTCCGGCAAGACTCGCTGTCTGACGACGATTAGACGGGCTCGCGGCGCCGGCCGCAATTCGCGACCGCACGCATCCACACGAAGATATTTTTCGCGCGGGGTCTTTACGCCGCTTGCGCGCGGTGCCGTTCGACGACCTGGTCGGCGAGCCGCCCGGTGAGCTCGGCCAGATGATCGAAGCGCGCCGTGAACATGCCGACGCCGGCCGACACCGAGCGCAGCTCGACGATGAGATCGCGGATCTCGGCCTGCGGAATGAGCGCCTCGACCACGTCCCAGCCCTTCCAGCCCGGCCGTGCGTCGAAGCCGAGAAGCTGACCGCGCCGTTGCGAGACGATGCCGTTGACCTTGGGCGTCACGTCCGACGGCACCGCGATGTCGACCTTCACCACCGGCTCGAGCAGCACAGGCCGGCACTGCGGCATGCCCTCGCGCATGGCGATCTGCGCTGCCGTGCGAAACGCCATGTCGGATGAATCGACGGAGTGGTACGAGCCATCGGTCAGCGTGACGGAGAGATCGACCACCGGGAAACCGAGTGGGCCGCGCCCGAGAAACTCGGACACGCCCTCTTCGATCGAGGAGAAGTAATTTCTCGGCACCGCGCCGCCGGTCACGGTCTCGGCGAACCGGAAACCCGAGCCGCGCGGCAGCGGCTGAATGTCGAGGACCACGTCGCCGAACTGGCCGTGGCCGCCGGACTGCTTCTTGTGGCGACCGCGCACGCTGGCCGCGGCACGGATGGTTTCCTTGTAGGGCACCGTCGCCTCGTGCGTCCTGACGGCGACCCCGTATTTCGAGGTCAGCCGCTCGATCGCGACGCGGAGGTGCATCTCCCCCTGCCCTTCGAGCAGTGTCTCGCCGGTATCTTGGCTGTGGACGACGGAGAGCGAGGGATCTTCTTCCATGCTCCGCTGGAGGGCGGTCGAGAGCTTCACCTCGTCCTTGCGCTCGGCGGCGGCCACTGCCATCGCCAGCACCGGCTGCGGGACCGCGAGCTCGAGCAGTTGGGCGGGCGGCTCCTTGCCGGCGCCGAGCGTCATGCCGGTGCGGGCGCCCTCGAACTTGCCGAGGCCGACCGTTTCGCCGGCCGCCGCGCTCTCGCGCTTGGTGATCTGCTGGCCGAGAAACCTGAACACGCCGGCCGCCCTGCCCACCGGCCCCGCGGGTCCGCACAATTCCGCTCCGTCGGCGACAGAGCCAGCGAGGACGCGGACGGCCGAAATCTTGCCGCCGTGGCTGGTATGCAGTGTCTTCATCACCTGGACGATCGCCGAGCCGTTGGCCTCCTGGCCGAGCCGCCGGCAGGTTTCCGACACATCCGGCGCCTCGTGGCGGATCGCCTTCAGCAGCCGTCCGACGCCATGGCCGTGCTCGGCGGCGCCGATGAGCACCGGGCAGATCGCGCCTTCGCGCATCTCGCGGGCAAGGTCGGCAAACACGCGATCGCGCGGCGGCTCGATCTCGGACAGGAGCTGCTCCATGAGCTCGTCGTCGTAATCGGCCAGCGTCTCCAGCATGTGGTAGCGCGCGTCGATCTCGCGGGCCTTCTCCTCGCTCGCGATCTCGACCAGTTCGCTCGGCGCATGCTCGCGGTAGATGAAGGCGCGCTCGAGCGCGAGATCGATGAAGCCGGCGGCGATGCCGTTCTGCCAGAGCGGCAGGTGGCGGAGCACCAGCGGCACGTCGCTCGCGGGCTGCAGCGTGGCGAGGGTTTCGCGCACGCTGCCGTCGGTCTTGTCGACCTTGTTGAGGAACAGGAGGTGCGGCACGCCCTTGTCCTCCAGCCCCTTCAGGATCACCTGCAGCGCCGGGATTTTCTTGGGATCGGCCTCGGCGACGACGACGGCGAGATCCACGACCGGGACCACGGCGTCGGCCTCACCGGCAAACTCGATCGAGCCGGGACAATCGAAAATCGTGAGCCGGTCGCCCATGAATTCGGTCTCGGCGATATTCACCTCGACGCTCATCTGGTGCGCCCGTGCTTCGGGCGAGCCGTCTCCGACGGTGTTTTTCTCGGCGGTCGCGCCCTGACGACCCACCACGCCGGTGCGCGCCAGGATCGCTTCGAGCAGTGTGGTCTTGCCGCTGGCGAATGGCCCCACGAGTGCAATCGCACGGGGCCCAGATTTTCTGCCGGGCATGCCGGCATCCACCTTGTCCATGGCCATGCCTCCCTATGGCGGATTTGTCATCTGCCACGCCGAGGCCGCCACCCCGGCGGAACTGAGGTCGATGCTCTCAGGGAACCGCGGCGATGACAAGGCCGCTTTGCGACCATCTGTTGATGCGGGTGCCCGGTATGGCCGGCAAAGCGCCGAAAATCCGGGGCGCGCCGCTTGATCCGTTCTGCGCGCCGGTGCATTGACGCGGGCCAGGAGCGAACATGCTGACAGCCTACAAGGTTTCGGAACGGGGACTGGAAGAACTGGCGCCGGCCGACCCGGTGCCGGCGGAGGCGGCGTGGCTCGACCTGGTGCAGCCGAACCCGGACGAGGACCGGGCGGCCGAGCGCTTCCTGGCAGCGACGCTGCCCAGCCGGGAAGAGACCGAGGAGATCGAATTTTCCAGCCGCTTCTATGCCGAGGACGGCGCTGTGTTTCTCACCGCGAGCCTGCTCACCGGCGTCGAGCGGCACGAGCCGACGCTGTCGCCGCTCACCATCGTGGTCGCCGGCGACCGCATCGCCACGGTGCGCTACGACGACCTGCGGGCGATGCGCCAGTTCGTGGTGCGCGCCAACAAGCCGGGCAGCGGATGCTCCAGCACCACGGCCGTGTTCCTTGGCCTGATCGAGGCGATCATCGACCGGACCGCCGACGTTCTCGAACGGCTGAGCCAGGACGTCGACCGCGTCAACCAGGAGGTCTTCAAGCGCCCGACCGAAGACATCAGCCGCCAGAACGTGCAGTGGGGCCGCCGGCTGGAACACGTCATCACCGTGATCGGGACGCAGGGCGACCTCGCGGCCAAGGCGCGCGAGAGCCTTTCCTCGCTCGAGCGCCTCATCCAGTACGCCGGGCTCGCGCTGCCACTGGTCAATGCCAAGGGCAGCAGCCGTTCGCGGCTGAAGCTGGCGGCCCGGGACGTGAAATCCCTGGAAGATCACGTCGAGTTCCTGTCGAACAAGATCACCTTCCTGCTCGACGCGACGCTCGGCCTGATCAACGTCCAGCAGAACGAGGTCATCCGCATCCTGACGGTCGCCACCACCGTATTCTTCCCGCCGACCCTGCTCGGGACGATGTGGGGCATGAATTTCCGCTGGATGCCTGAGCTTTCGCTGCCTTTCGCCTATCCGATCGCCATCCTTCTGATGTGCGCCTCGGCCGTGTTGCCTTACCTCTATTACAAACGCCGCGGCTGGCAGTAGCGGATAGCAAAAAAATACCAAAACGGTACGCCGGCTTTTTAATCATCCGCAAAGATTAAACCCGTAGGTTGTCGCCTTAATTCTGGCGGGCAATCCCTTGCGCATTTTCCAGTCCCGACCGTGGCTCGTGCTGCCATTGGCCGTCGCCGCATTTGTCGGCGCGGCCATCGCCATGCAGACCTGGACCCTGAAGCTCCTGCTCACGGACGACGCACGCGGCGCATCGATCGGGTGGACGCGCTTCATCTCGGGCAGGACCGGCGAATTCGGCCGTATCGCCGCCGGCGAGGACCCGTCCACCGACATCAGGCAGTTCCTGAAGTGGATCGAGGGCACAACGCGCATTTTCCGCTACACGATCTACAGCGTCGACGGTTTGCCCCGCTACACCTACGACCGGATCGCCGACGACCGGCTGAACGCCGCCCCCCGGCCCGACCCGGTAGCGCGGGCCGTCAGCACAAGCGGCACCCCGGTCGTCACGACGGCGAAACGCGGCGACGGTGACCCCGCGCCGGTCCCCTACTATGCATACAGCTACGTCCCGGTCTTCAACGGCGAAGGCAACGTCGAGGCGGTGGTCAAGGTCTTCCTCGATCAGACCGCCAAGCAGGCCGAGTTCGCGTCCATTTCCATGATCGGGATCGCGGCGATCGCCATCCTGATCGCGCTGGCGTTCGGCATTCCGAGCATCGCCTGGTATCGCGGCGAGCGCGAGAAACATTCGTCGAAGGAGCGCCTGCGCTATCTGGCGCAACACGATGCACTGTCGAATCTGCCGAACCGCACGCACCTCTGCGAGGAGCTGGACCGCATCCTGATCAACGGCGGGTCACAAACCCGGCTGGCGGTCCTGAAGATCGATATCGACCACTTCTCGGACCTCAATGGCTGGCTGGGCCTGTCCGCCGGCGACAGGGTCATCCAGATCGTCGCCGAAAGGCTGCGCGCCGTCGTCGATCCCGAGGACACCGGTAACATTGTCGCACGTGTCGCCGGGGACGAGTTCGCCGTCGTGCACCGGGCGGGCGATTCGCGGGCCAGCGCAATCATCCTTGCCGA
>CAYOUO010000377.1:0-17448 GCA_964407155.1 uncultured Hyphomicrobiales bacterium
CGAAGTCGTATCACGCGCCCGGCACCTGCACGTTCTACGGCACCGCGAACTCCAAACAGATGCTCATGGAGATCATGGGCATGCACCTGCCGGGCGCCTCGTTCGTCAATCCGAATACGCCGCTCCGCGATGCGCTCACCAAACTCGCGGCCGAGCGCGCGCTGTCCATCACCTCGCTCGGCAACGAGTACACGCCGATCGGCGCCATCATCGACGAGCGCGCCATCGTCAATGGTGTCGTCGGGCTGAACGCCACCGGCGGCTCGACCAACCACACGCTCCACCTGGTCGCGGTTGCCCGCGCCGCCGGCATCCAGCTCACCTGGGACGATTTCCACGACCTGTCGGAGGTGACGCCGCTGCTCGCCCGCGTCTATCCGAACGGCACCGCCGACGTGAACCAGTTCCATCAGGCGGGCGGCATGCAATTCCTGATCCGCGAGCTGCTCGGCGCCGGTCTGCTCCACGAGGACGTGAAGACGGTCTGGGGCATGGGCCTCAAGGGCTATCTCAAGGCGCCGCAACTCGACGCGCAGGGCGAGCTCGTCTGGGTCGACGGCCAGAAGAAGAGCCGCGACGAGAAGATCCTCGCGCCGGTGAAGCGGCCGTTCCAGCCGGAGGGCGGCCTCAAGCTCCTCACCGGCAATCTCGGCCGCGCCGTCATCAAGGTCTCGGCGGTGAAGCCGGAGCATCAGGTGGTCGAGGCGCCGGCGATGGTGTTCGATTCGCAGGAGGCGTTGCGCGAGGCCTTCCGCGCCGGCCGGCTGAACAAGGATTTCGTCGCGGTCATCCGCTTCCAGGGCCCGCGCGCCAACGGCATGCCGGAGCTGCACAAGCTGACGCCGACGCTCGGCGTCCTGCAGGACAAGGGCTTCAAGGTCGCGCTGGTCACCGACGGGCGCATGTCGGGCGCCTCCGGCAAGGTGCCGGCCGCGATCCACGTCACGCCGGAAGCGGCCGAGGGCGGCGCGCTCGCCCGCATCCGCGATGGCGACATCCTCCGGCTCGACGCGCCGGCCGGCACGCTGGAGGTGCTCGCCAACGCCGCCGACCTTCAGGCACGCGCCGTAACCGCGCCCGACCTCGCCCCCAACCAGCACGGTATGGGCCGCGAACTCTTCCGGATGTTCCGCACCAACGCCATGCCCGCCGAAATGGGCGCCGGGGTGCTGTAGGCGGCTACTTCGGCTGCAGGAGATCCCACCGGTTACCGTAGAGATCGAGAAAAACGGCGACCTTGCCGTATCGCTCGCTCCGCGGCGTCTCCGTAAAGCGTACTCCTCGCTTGCGGAAGACGGCATAGGCGCGTTCGAAGTCATCCGTCTCCAGAAAAAGAAAGACGCGGCCGCCCGTCTGGTCGCCGATGCGCGCCTTTTGCGCTTCGTTCGCGGCTGCAGCCAGAAGCAAACGCGCACCGTTTTGCCCGCGTGGGGCAACCACGAGCCAGCGCTTTCCGTCGCCGAGATCGGTGTCCTCGACGACAACGAAATCGAGCATGTCGACGAACCAGGCTTTCGCCTCGTCGTAGTCGCGTACGACAAGCGCGACGGTTGCAAGGGAGCGCTGCGGCTCCGCCATTAGCTACTCCGCCCGCTTCCTGATCCAGGGTCGCGTGCCGGCGGGTACCTCGCCGTCGCCGGGCCATGCCGGCTGGAGGTAGTGCGGCACTTCCGGCCACACGCCCGTCTCGAAGGCCTTGATCAGGCTCGGATCGGTGGCGACGAACGCATCGATGCCGACGCGCAGCATGTACGGCACCTGGTCGATGATGTAGGTGCCGACCGCGCGGATCTCGCCCTTATAGCCGTCGCGTTCGCGCAGAAGCCGCGCGATCGAGAAGGCGCGGCCGTCCGCGTACTTCGGGATCGTCACCGCGATCACCGGAAAGCGCGGAAGATCGCGGACCATATCCGCCCAGTCGCTGCCGGGATCGATCTGGAGACCGAGCGGGGCGTTGCGTTCTGCGAGCGTCGCGCGCTCCGCCCGCCAGCGCTTCAGGCTGACGATCGCCGGAACATCGGCCGGCACGGCCTCGCCGTCGGCGACGACCTGCCAGGCATCGTCCACGAAGGCGCGATTTTTCCAGAGAGGCATGGCGGGCTGTCTATGGCAGGCGGGCGCCGGATGCAATCAGATGCCGGAACCGTCGGCCTCGAGCACAGTGTGAATGCCGCACTCGGCCTTCTCCAGCCCTCGCCAGCGGCCGGCGCGCTGGTCCTCGCCGGGCTCGACCTTGGTCGTGCACGGCACGCAGCCGATCGACGGATAGCCGCGCGAAACCAGCGGGTGCGGCGGCAGGCGGTGCCGCGCCGCATACGCCTTCAGGTCGTCGCTCGACCAGGCGATGAGCGGATTGATCTTGATGCGCTCGCCATCGGCCTCGAACGCGTTGAGGCCGGCGCGCACCGCGTTCTGGAAGCGCTTGCGACCGGTGAACCAGGCATCGAAGCCGGCGAGCGCGCGCTGCAGCGGCTCGGTCTTGCGGATGCCGCAGCAAAGGTCGGGGTTCGTCATCCACAACGCGCCGTGCGCATCGAGTTCGGCAACGCGCGCTGCGTCCGGCGTGACCGAACGCACGTCGGTGAGGCCGAGCCGCGCGATCATGTCGGCGCGATAGGCGAGCGTCTCGGGGAAGAGCTTGCCGGTGTCGAGGAAGACCACGGGCACGCCGCGATCGATGCTCGCGGCAAGATGCAGGAGCACGGCCGACTCGGCGCCGAAGCTCGACACCAGCGCCACGCGGCCAGGGAAAAGGTCGCGGAGCGCAATCTCGACCAGAGCGGCGGCGTCGCGCCCGCCATAGCGCGCGTTGAGCTCGCCCGCGGTCTCGCGGATGCCGGCCGCCGCGTCGACCGCGGCGAAGACATCAAGCGGCGCCATAGAGCGCCTCCTTGAACGGCGTCTGGCCGAGCCGCCGGTAAGCGGTGAGGAAATTCTCCTCCGGCCCGGAGCGGACCTTGAGATAGGTGTCGACCAGCGTCTCGACCGCGTCGACCACCTCGTCCGACGAAAAGCCCGGGCCGATGATCTCGCCGACCGAAGCGGTCTCGTCGCCGGAGCCGCCGAGCGTGAGCTGGTAGAACTCCTCGCCCTTCTTCTCGACGCCGAGAATGCCGATGTGGCCGACATGGTGATGGCCGCAGGCGTTGATGCAGCCAGAAATCTTGATCTTGAGCTCGCCGATCTCGCGCTGGCGCGCCGGTTCTCCGAGGCGCTCCGAGATACGCTGCGCGATCGGGATCGAGCGGGCGTTGGCGAGCGCGCAGTAATCCAGTCCCGGGCAGGCGAGGATCTCGGTGACGAGGCCGGCATTGGCGGTGGCAAGGTTTGCCGCGGCCAGCGCCTGATGCACCACGGGCAGGTCGTCGAGCGCGACATGCGGCAGGATCAGGTTCTGCTCGTGGCTGACGCGGACCTCGTCGTGGCCGTAACGCTCGGCGAGATCGGCGATCAGCTCCATCTGCTCGGCGGTCGCGTCGCCCGGCGTGCCGCCGATCGGCTTCAGCGACACCGTGACAATGGCGTAGCCCGGCGTCTTGTGGCGCACCGTGTTCTGCGCGACCCAGGCATCGAGCGCGGGATCGATCCGGCGCGCGGCGTTGAGCTTCACGCTCTCCGCCGGCTTCACGGCCAGCGCCGGCGGCGCGAAATACGCTTCGATGCGGTGGATTTCGTCGTCGGGGAGCGCCAGCGCACCGTGGCGGATGCGCGCCCATTCCTCCTCGACCTGGCGCTTGATTTCCTCGGCGCCGGTCTCGTGAACGAGAATCTTGATGCGCGCCTTGAACTTGTTGTCGCGGCGCCCGAACAGATTGTAAACGCGCAGCACCGCCTCGGTGTACGAGAGCAGGTCCTCGACCGGCACGAAATCGTTGATCAGGTGCGCGATCAGCGGCGTGCGGCCAAGGCCGCCACCGACGTAATAGGCGAAGCCGAGCTCGCCCTTCTCGTTCCGCTTTGCATGCAAGCCGATGTCGTGGACCTGGATCGCGGCGCGGTCGCGCTCGGAACCGCTGATCGCGATCTTGAACTTGCGCGGCAGGAAGATGAATTCCGGGTGCAGCGACGACCACTGGCGGAGAATCTCCGCATAGGGGCGCGGGTCGACCACCTCGTCGGCGGCGGCGCCGGCGAAGTGATCGGCAGTGACGTTGCGGATGCAGTTGCCCGAGGTCTGGATGGCATGCATCTCGACCGAGGCGAGATGATCGAGAATGTCGGGGATGTCCTTCAGCGCCGGCCAGTGGAACTGCAGGTTCTGGCGCGTGGTGAAGTGGCCATAGCCGCGATCGTACCTGCGGCCAATGAACGCGAGCATGCGCAGTTGCCGCGGGCTCAATGTGCCGTAGGGAACGGCGATGCGCAGCATGTAGGCGTGGAGCTGCAGGTAGACGCCGTTCATCAGGCGGAGCGGCTTGAACTGGTCTTCGGTGATCTCGCCGGAAAGGCGTCGCTCGACCTGCCCGCGAAACTGCGCGACGCGCTCGCTGACAAAGGCCTGGTCGAACTCGTCGTAGCGGTACATCGTCTATTTTCCCGCCACGCCTTGCAGCTTCGCGACTTCGTCGTGGCCGTAGACGATGGTCGGTCCCTTCTCGGCGCGGATGCGCTCGCGCAGGCGGACCGGCACCGGCACGCCGAACGTCACTTCGACGTCGATCGGATAGGGCTCGACCACGACGCGGGCATCGTGCTCGGCCTTGGCATAGGCATTCGCCTGATCGAGATCGGGACCATCCTCGACGACGCGGGCGAGCGCGATATCGTGCGTCCAGCCGCCGTCGTGATCGAGGAACACGACCAGGCCATCGCGAAGATTGTTCGCGGTGATCACCTTGGCCGGTCCTTCCTTCGCCGCCTTGAACATGAACTTCTTTCTCTTCCGGTCCGGCCTGCGGCCGTCCTCGCCTTTTGTTTGCTTCCCTGTCGCGCCTGCGGCGCTCCCCGCCTCGTGTTACGCAGCCCTCAGGTCGCTGAGCGCGGCGGGTGTCTCGACGATGTTGCCGAGCGCGACGACCTCGCCGACGAGAATGAGAACCGGACCGGTGAGTTCGGGCCGAGACGCGATCAGGCCGAGTTCGTCGAGGCGACCGGCATAGGCGCGGCGGTCCGCGCGCGAGGCTTTCTCGATCACCGCGACCGGCGTCGAAGCCTTGAGGCCGGCCTCGACCAGACGTGCAGCGACCTCGCCGGCAACGCTGCGACCCATGTAGACGGCAACCGTGGCGCCGGTGAGCGCGAGGTTCGCCCAGTCCGGCAGCGTCCGGCCATCGGCATCGTGGCCGGTGGCGAACACCAGCGAATGAGCGGCATTTGTCGTCCTCCCTGTCGCGCCTTCAGCGCTCCCCGCCTCTTGGCGGAAGGTCAGCGGAATTTCGGCCTCGGCCGCCGCGGCAAACGCCGCTGTGATGCCCGGGACGATGTCGAACGAGATGCCGGCGGCACGCAGCGCAGCGATCTCCTCGCCGGCGCGGCCGTAGATAAGTGGATCGCCCGACTTCAGGCGCACGACGCGGTTGCCTTTGCGCGCTTCCTCCACGATGAGCCGGTTGATTTCGACCTGACTGACATCATGGGCGCCCTTCGCCTTGCCGACGTAGACACGGCGGGCGTCGCGGCGCCCCATGGCGACGACGGCTTCCGGGACCAGCCGGTCGTAGACGATCACGTCCGCTTCCTGCAGCACCCGCTGGGCTCTCAGCGTGAGCAGGTCTTCGGCGCCGGGACCTGCGCCGACCAGCGAGACGTGACCCTTGCGGCTCACGCCTTCCGCGAGCAGGCGAAGCGCCTCCACCTCGGCGTCCTCGTGACGGCCGGCAAAGATTTTCTCCGCGACACTGCCCGCGAAGAACCGCGCCCAGAACCGGCGGCGCGACGGCACGTCGGCAAACGCCTGGCCGACGCGCGCCCGCAGGCGATCGGCAAGCGCCGCCAGATCGCCGAAGGCAGGCGCCAGCATCGCCTCGATGCGTGCCCGGACATGGCGCGCCAGCACCGGCGCCGCGCCCTCGCTGCCGATGGCGACGGCCAGCGGCGCGCGGTTGACGATGGCCGGCGTATAGAAGTCGCAAAGCTCCGGCCGGTCGACCACGTTGACGGGCACGCCGGCCTCGCGGGCGAGCGCCGCGACCTCGCGGTCATCCTCCTCCGATCCCGTCGCGGCGAACACCAGGGCGGCGCCCGCAAGATCGGCGAGGGCCGGCCGCGCCCCGCGCCAGTCGGCGTGCGCGCCTGCCACTTCCCTGCCCGCTTCGGTGCCCAGCACCGGCGCAAAGACCACGATCGCGGCGCTGGTCTCGGCGAGCAGCCTGATCTTGTTGGCGGCCTCGACCCCGCCGCCGACCACGACGACCCGCCGTCCGGCAACGCGGTGGAAGGCCGGAAATACAGCAAGTCTGCGGGTTTGGGACGACATGAAACAGGGCTCCGCGGCGGGCTTCCGGGAACGGAAGCGGCAACCGCTGTTATTGGCAGAGAGATTTAAGAATTCGGGTTCAGTTCAGCGACGTTCGGCGTTTTAATGTGAAGCCCGACCGCGAAAAATCATTCCCGGCAGCACCGGCCTGATGGAACGGGACCGACTTTGCGATCCCGCCAATGGGCCAGTCCCGGCGCGCACCGCCGGCGGCGGACTTGCCGTGGAAAATCAATTTCGCAACGCCATCAGTGCAGCAACCCGAAGAAGATGTCGCCGGCCGGCAGGCGCACACTGCGTTCTTCGGCATGAAAGCTTCCGCCGAAACCGTGTCCCCGCAGCGTCTCCAGCGACTTGTCCTCGGGAATGGGCACGACCCTCTCCTCGCGGCCGAAGTTGAAAAGGCAGAGAATGTTTCGCTTTCCCTCGCGAACGAATGCGAGCACGTCTTCCGGCGCGTCGAAGAAGGAAATGGTGCCGTCACGCAGCTCCGGATTGGCTTTCCGGAACGCGAGCAACTGCCTGTAGCGCGTGAGCACGGAGGTGGGCTCCGGCGCTTCCTTGTCGACGGCGCGGGTGAGATGCTCGGCCGGCACCGGGAGCCACGGCTTGCCCGAGGTGAACCCGCCGTTGGGCGACGCCTGCTCCCAAACCATCGGCGTACGGCAGCCGTCGCGGCCCTTGAACTCCGGCCAGAAACGAATGCCGTAGGGATCGACGAGATCGGCAAAGCCGAGCCGCGCCTCGCCGAGGCCGAGTTCCTCGCCCTCATACAGGCAAACCGAACCGCGCAGCGACAGCAGCAGCGCCGCGGCAAAGACCGCGAGGTGGTCGTGGTCCAGCCCGGCAGTGCCCGCCCAGCGCGAGACGTGGCGCTCGACGTCGTGGTTCGAGAAGGCCCAGCACGGCCAGCCGTCCCCGACGATCGCCTCGAACGCGGAGATGCGGGCGCGGAAGAAGGCGGCGCTGAACTCGTGCCCGAGGAAGTCGAACGTGTAGCACATGTGCAGCTTGTCGCCGCCGGCGGTGTAAGCCGCCATCGTCGCCAGCGAGCGGTTGCCGTCGCCGACCTCGCCGACGCTGGTGGCCCCGGGATATTTGTCGAGCAGCGACCGCAGCCGCCGCAGGAAGTCCAGATTTTCCGGCTGGCTCTTGTCGTAGAGATGGCGCTGGAAACTGTAGGGATTGACGGCTGGGGCATCCACGGCCTCGGAGCGCGGCGCCGGCGGGTTCGATTCCAGACCCTGCGAATGGAAATAGTAGTTCACCGTATCGAGGCGGAAGCCGTCGACGCCGCGGTCGAGCCAGAACTTGCAGGCGTCGAGCACCGCCTCCTGCACGTCCTTGTTGTGCATATTGAGGTCGGGCTGCTCCACCAGGAAGTTGTGGAAGTAGTACTGCAGCCGCCGCGTGTCCCATTCCCAGGCCGGTCCGCCGAAAATGGCGAGCCAGTTGTTCGGCGGCGTGCCATCGGGACGCGGATCGGCCCAGATATACCAGTCGGCCCGCACGTTCTCGCGGCTGGTGCGGCTCTCGACGAACCAGGTGTGCCGGTCCGACGTATGCGACAGCACCTGGTCGATCATGACCTTCAGACCCAGCCGATGCGCTTCGGAAATCAGCGCGTCGAAATCGGTCATCGACCCGAATATCGGATCGACGTCGCGATAGTCGGAAACGTCGTCGCCGAAGTCCTTCATCGGCGAGCGACAGAACGGCGCGATCCAGATCGCGTCGACACCGAGCTGCGCGAGATAGGGCAGCCGGCGGATGATCCCCGCCAGATCGCCGATGCCGTCGCCGTTGGTGTCCTGGTACGAGCGCGGATAGATCTCGTAGATCACCGCACCCCGCCACCAGTCCGAGCCGGCTATGGGTTCGGGATGGTTCTGTTCGCGCATGCTGGCAGGAGGAGCGTGGAAATGAATGTCTTCCTGCGGCACGGGCGGTCTCCAAATCGAACGGGTGAGGGTTATGAGTTCCAGTGTTGCGCCGGAACTTAAGACGACTTTCTAAAAAATGTTCGCCCCCGATAACACTTGACCTAGGGCGAGCATACGACGGACAAGGGCGCCGATGGATGCATCCCCCCACAACGCCGCAAAAATTATCGCCGTGGACTGGGGAACCAGTCGCCTGCGCGCGTGGTTGGTGAACGCCGCCGGTGCACCCCTCGACACGGTATCCAGCAGCGACGGGATCGGCAGCCTTAACGGCGATCACGAAGCCGTCTTCGAGCGGCTGGTGGGGTCATGGCCAAAGGTCCCCGCGATCATGGCCGGCATGGTGGGGAGCCGTCAGGGCTGGCGGGAGGCGGCCTACCTCTCCTGCCCCGCCGCGGCGGCCGACATCGGTGGACAGCTCATGCGGTTCACCTCGGCGGCAGGACGCGAGATCGCGATTGTGCCGGGCATCGCGGTGCGTTCGAGCCGCCGCGACGGCGATGTCATCCGCGGCGAGGAAACGCAGATGATCGGGCTCGCCAGCGCCGAGCCGGGTTTCACCGGCACCGTCATCCTGCCGGGCACCCACTCCAAGTGGGCGCGCCTCGATCGGGGCACCATCGCGGATTTCCAGACGTTCATGACCGGTGAGCTGTTCGAGCTCCTGTCCGAGAAATCGTTCCTGCGCCATTCCGTGGCTGCCGGCGCAGGCGACCTGTCGGACCGGGCGGATTTCGCACTGGCGGTAAAGCGCACGGCCAACGACGGACTGCCGTTCCTCGGCGCGCTGTTTTCCGTCCGCGCGCGCCAGCTCCTTGCCGGCGTCGAGCGCGCGGACAACCTTGCTTATTTGTCGGGATTGATCATCGGCGGCGAGATCGCCGCCGCCCGCGCCATGGGCTCGCTGGCAGGAGATGCAGAAATCCGCATCATCGCCTCGCCGGCGCTGGTCCGCGCCTACTCAAAGGCACTCGCCGTCGCCGGGTTGAAAGCCGAGGCGCGCGACGGCAGCGAGCTGGTCCTGGCGGGGCTGACGCGGCTCGCGCGGACCGCGGGATTGCTGGAGCAGTCAAAATGACGGCAGAGATTTTCGGCGGCCACCGTCCGCTCGTCGCGATCCTCCGCGGCATCACGCCGGCAGAATCGCTGGCGGTTCTGGAGGGGCTGATCGCCGCCGGCATCCGCATCGTCGAGGTGCCGCTCAATTCTCCGGAGCCGCTCGCCAGCATCAAGGCGATGGTGGCCGCGGCGCGCGGGCGCGCGCTGATCGGTGCGGGAACAGTGCTCTCGGTTGCAGACGTCGCGGCGGTGAAGGAAGCCGGCGGCCAGATTATCGTGTCGCCCAACCGCGACGATACCGTGATCGCGGCCACGAAAGCGGCGGGAATGACCGCCTATCCCGGCGTGTTCACCGCAACCGAGGCGCTCGGCGCGATCGCGGCCGGCGCCGATGCGCTGAAGTTCTTCCCGGCCGATCTGCTCGGGCCGGGCGGGATCAGGGCGCTTGCCGCCATTCTGCCGAGGGGTTTTCCGCTGCTGGCTGTCGGCGGCGTCGGGCCGGACAACATGGGCGCCTACCTCAAGGCCGGGGTCGTCGGCTTCGGCATCGGCACCAGCCTTTACGTGCCGGGCCGCCACCCCGAGGAGGTGGCCGCCCGGGCGCGCCAGATGGTGATCGCCTACGACACGGCGGTGGCCGCGCCCACCTGAGGCGTCATTCGCCCCGCGGCAAGGCTGTTCCCACTCCCATCCGCGCGAGCAGGCGATCCTGGCGGTAGAGGTGGTGGTAGAGCGCGGCCGCGACGTGCAGGCAGACGAGCGCCACCAACGCAATCGCCGCCGTGAGATGGGCGCGGAGCGGCGGATAGGTCCAGAAGTCGGGCAGCGGTCCCGGCTGGCCACCGAACAGGACGGCCCCTGCTCCCGACAATGCGATCATCGCGATGCCGCTCGCGCCGAGAAGCACGATCGCCGCGTAGATCAGCACGCGCACGATCCTCTCCACCGAGATCTGCCAGCGGGGCAGTCCGGGCGGCGGCGACGGCCGCCGGTCGATGAACCACCACACGATGCGGAATATCGTCAGGGCCAGCACGGCGACACCAAGCGGGACGTGCGCCCGCAACAGCGCCGCCTTCGTTGCGCCGTCGGACGAATTCGCGGCCGTCAGGCCCAGAACCAGCAGGGCAAGAATGGCCAGAGCTGTCAGCCAGTGGATGGCAATGGCAACGGAGCCGTAGCGATCAGACGCGCTTCTCGCGGACATTTGTCTTGCTCCTTGGCCGACGCCACCGACTGCGATATACATAGCATACGATACACTTACATAGCAAGCTATGCAATGCCAGACAACGAATTGTCGATGGGTTACCTGCTGAACTGGGGGGCGCGGCTCGTGCGCCGTCTGGGCGACCGGCGGCTGAAGGACCTTGGCCTTTCCGTCGCGCACCTCCCGGTGATCAATGCGCTCGCCGAAAAGGGAGCGATGTCGCAGAAGGCGCTCGCCGCCTACGCGGCCATCGAGCAGCCGACGATGGCGGCGACGCTGGTCCGGATGGAGCGCGACGGACTGGTGGAGCGGCGGCCGGATCCCGGCGACAGGCGCAGCTTCCTGTTCTCGCTCACCGCGAAGACGCGAAAGAAACTGCCGGCGATGCGGGCAGCGATCAGGGGCATCGACGCGGAAGTGCTCGGCGCGCTGCCCGAACATCTCCGCCAGCCGTTTCGCCGCCAGCTCCGCGGCATTGCCGAAGCGATGGAGGCGGCGGCGGACGCCGAAACGGTGAAATCCGGCGGGCGCTAGGCCGTCCGGGGGGCGGATGTCAGCGCGGTCCATGTCGGGTCCTGTGACCGCCGTCACTGACCGTTGACCACGGCCACGCCGCCGACTTTACCGTGTCACGCGCCGTTCTTATGCTTCGGCCTTCTTCGCATGAACGCATCGGGAGGGTCGCATGCGCGGGCTTGCAGGACTGGCCGGCCGGTCGTTTCTCGCGGCGCTGGCAGCACTTTTCATCGCGACCGCCCTCGCCCCGGCAGGACATGCCGATCAGCCCGCGCGCCGGGTGATCGTGACACCGAACGCCGATTATCCCGGCGGCGACATGAACACGCTGAAGAACGTCGATCTCCCGGCGTGCCAGGCGGCCTGCCTCAAGGACGCCACCTGCAAGGCCTTCACGTTCAACACCAAGGCCAACTGGTGCTTCCTGAAATCGGATTTCGCGGCTCTGGCCGCGACCGCCAACGCCACCGCCGGACGGATCGTCACCACGGCTGACCTCACGCCGACGCTCGAGCGTCGCCGGCTTGGCGATCTTTCATTCCTGCAGCAGGCACAGATCGATGAGGCCCGCTCGCAGATCGGCGACCTCAAGGACCGGTATCCGCCTGACATGGACACCTACGCCGCGCTGCGCAAGGCCGGCGGCGTCGCCTATCGCGGTGGCGACTATGACGCCGCCGCCGAGGACTTCGGCAAGGCGCTCGCCATCGCCAACGAAGATGTCGACGCCTGGCTCGACTACGCCACCGCCAGCGGCCAGCGCAATCCTGACGACGATGACGACAAGCAGCAGGCATCAGTCGACGCCAGCGCCGGGGCGATCAACGCCTATCTCCGCGCCGACAACGCGTCGGACCGGGCCGCCGCGTTGTCCGTTCTCGGCGATGCACTGGCCAAACGCGAGATCTGGCTCGCCGCGATCCGCTCCTATCGCGCAAGCCTCGCGCTCAAGAAAAGCGACAGCGTCCAGGCGACTTACGACAAGGCCGTCGCCGAGCACGGCTTCCGTGTCGACACCACCGACGTCGAGGCCGACAGCGCCACGCCGCAGATCTGCGTGAAGTTCACCGACGAATTGCCGGTCAGCCGCGCCGATCTCGCCGATTTCGTCGCCGTCGAGGGCGGCAGCGGCCTCGCCATCGAGCCGCAGAAGCAGCAGATCTGTATCAACGGCGTTGAGCACGGCGTGCGCTATACCATTCGCCTGCGCGGCGAGCTGCCGGCCGCCGACGGCGAGACCCTCGGCCATCCGGTGGAACTCACGGCCTATGTCCGCGACCGCGCGCCCTGGGTGGGCTTTGCCGGCAACGCCTACGTGCTGCCCGCGGGTCCCGGCGCATCGATCCCGCTCACCTCCGTCAACACCGATAAGGCCAAGGCCACGATCTACCGGATCGGCGACCGCGCGCTTGCCGAGGCGGTCAGGAGCGGAAGCTTCCTCAGCCAGCTCAGCACCTATTCGGCGGAAGACATCGCCAACAGCAACGGCGAGAAAGTGTGGGACGGCACGGTCGCCATCCACTCCGAACTGAACAAGACGGAGACGACAGCGATCCCGGTCGCCGCCGCGGTGCCCACGCTGAAGCCCGGCGCCTATGTCATCACGGCGGCGCCCGCCAGCGCCGCCGGCAGTGACAGCTACGGCACGGTCGCAACGCAGTGGTTCATCGTCTCAGACCTTGGCCTGTCGGTGCTTTCCGGCACCGACGGCCTGCATGCGATGGTGCGCTCGCTGTCGACGGCGCAGCCGGTCGCGACGGTGAAGCTCAGGCTCGTCGCCGTCAACAACGAGGTGCTCGGCGAAGCCGCCACCGACGCGGACGGCAACGCCACGTTCGAGCCGGGCCTTGCACGCGGCACCGGCGGTCTCGCCCCGCAGCTCGTCGTCGCCGAGACGGCCGGCGACTACGCCTTCATCGATCTCACGCGCGCGGCCTTCGACCTCACCGACCGCGGCGTCGCGGGGCGCCCCGCGCCGAAGAAGCTCGACGTGTTCCTGACGCCGGAGCGCGGCATCTACCGCCCCGGCGAGACCGTCCACCTCACCGCGCTTGTCCGCGACGACCGCGCCAATGCCGTCGGCGACCTGCCGATCACGCTGGTCGTCGAGCGGCCGGACGGGGTCGAGTTCCTGCGCAAGACGCTCTCGGACGGTGGCGCCGGCGGCTACACCGCGGACGTCGCGCTCGATGCGAATGCGCAGCGCGGCTCGTGGACGGCAAAACTCTTCGCCGATCCCAAGGGAGACCCCATCGCCGAGCAATCGGTGCTGGTCGAGGATTTCGAGCCGGAACGCCTCGCGGTCACGGTCGACACGCCCGCGGCTGCCCTCGACCGGACCAAGCCCACGACCATCAACCTTGAAGCACATTATCTCTACGGCGCGACCGCGCCGGACCTCCCCATCGAGGGCGAGGTGAAGCTGACGCCGACCGATACGCTCGACGCGTTCAAGGGCTTCAAATTCGGGCTCACCGAGGAGAGCATCGAGCCGACGCGCCAGCCGCTCGATCTCGACGCCACGACGGACGACAACGGCAAGGCCTCGTTCGACGTGACGCTGCCCGACATCCCGGCCTCGACCAAACCATTCACGGCTTCGCTCATCCTGCGGGTCGACGACACCAACGGACGTGCTGTCGAGCGCACGCTGACACGCCCGGTCGCGGCGAGCGGCCCCGCCATCGGCATCCGCCCGGCCTTCGACGGCGACCTTGCTGAAGGTTCGCCGGCAAAGTTCGACGCGATTCTCGTGGGTCCTGACGGCAAGCAGATCGCCAAGCCCGGTCTGACGTGGAAGCTCGAGCGAGTCGATTCCGACTATCAGTGGTACCGCAGCAACGGGACGTGGAGCTACGAGGTCGTCACCTCGACCAGTAAGGTCGACGGCGGCACCGTCGACTTCACCGCCGACGCGCCGGCGACGATCACCGCCAACAACACGAAGTGGGGCGACTACCGCTTCACCATCCAGGACGGCGACGAGACCGCGACCAGCGTCGAGTTCTACGCCGGCTGGTATCAGGCGACCGCCTCCTCGACCACGCCGGACACGCTCAAGGTCGCGCTCGACAAGCCGGCCTACAGGATCGGCGACACGGCGACGCTCAGGCTCGATCCGCGTTTTGCCGGCACCGCGGTCATTCAGGTCATGGACGACCGCCTGATCGCGATGAAGACGGTCGAGGTGCCGGCGGAGGGCACGACGGTCGACCTTCAGGTCACCGACGCCTGGGGCCCGGGCGCCTACGTCACCGCAACGCTCTACCGTCCGATGGATCTCGCAGCGAAGCGCATGCCCGCCCGCGCCCTCGGGCTGACGTGGGCGAAGGTCTCGCCGGGCGACCGCCAGCTCGCCGTCAGCCTCGGCGTCGTCGACGACATGCGCCCGCGCCAGAAGATGACGATTCCGGTTGCCATCGCCAATCTGAAGCCGGGCGAAGACGCCTATGTCACGGTCGCGGCCGTCGATGTCGGCATCCTCAACCTCACCAGCTTCCAGCCGCCGGCGCCGGACGACTGGTATTTCGGCCAGCGCAAACTCGGCATGGAAATCCGCGACATCTATGGCCTGCTGATCGACCGCATGCAGGGCGTGCCGGGCGACGTGCGTTCCGGCGGCGACAGCGGCGCGGTGCGTCTCAAGGCGCCGCCGCCGACGCAGAAGCTGCTCGCGTATTACTCGGGCATCGTGAAGGTGGACGACAGCGGCAAGGCGACCGTCTCCTTCGACGTGCCGGATTTCAACGGCAGCGTGCGCGTCATGGCGGTGGCCTGGTCGAAGGACGGCGTCGGCCACGCGGCGAAGGACGTGACCGTGCACGATCCCGTCGTCGTCACCGCAAGCATTCCCCGCTTCCTCGGCACCGCCGACACCTCCCGCCTGCTGGTCGAGATCAACAACGTTTCCGGCGCCGCGGGCGACTACACGCTTTCCGTTGCCGCCGGCGGCATCGGCATCGCCGCAGCCGACGCGAACCGCACCGTGACGCTCGCGGAGAAGCAGCGGATGGCGTTCAACATTCCCATCGCCGGCGAAAAGCCCGGCGATTTCGCCGTCAATGTCGCGCTCGCCTCTCCCAACGGCGAAAGTTACCCGACGACGCTCCAGCTCGGCGTCAGGCCGCCGGGCGCGCCGATCACGCGCACGACCGACATTCCGGTCGCGGCCGGCGGCTCGCTCACCGTCGACGGGGAATTGCTCGCCGACTTCGTGCCGGGCACGACCAGCGTCGCCGTATCGCTCGGCGGCGCCGGGCCGCTCGACGTGCCGGGCATCCTCTCCGCGCTCGACCGGTATCCCTACGGCTGCGTGGAACAGCTCACGTCGCGCGCGATGCCGCTGGTCTATCTCGACGACGTCGCGGGCTCGGTCGGCATCGCCGCCGATGCCGAGGTGCGCAGGCGCGTGCAGAAGGCGATAGCGGGCGTGCTCGCCGACCAGGCGGCGTCCGGCAGCTTCGGCCTCTGGGGGCCGGACGGCGCCGGCAACGACCTCTGGCTCGACGCCTATGTCACCGATTTCCTGACGCGCGCTGCCGACAAGGGCTACGACGTGCCGGACATCGCCAGGACCACGGCGCTCGACAATCTCGCCAATGCGGTCGCTTCGGCGGCGGATTTCGACAATGGCGGCGAAGCGATCGCCTATGCGCTCTACGTGCTGGCGCGCACCGGCCGCGCTGCGATCGGCGATCTTCGCTACTATACCGACTCCAAGCTCGCGAACTTCGCGACGCCGCTCGCCAAGGCGCAGATCGGCGCGGCGATGGCGCTCTACGGCGACCAGCAGCGCGCGGCGAAGGCGTTTTCGTCGGCGATGGCCGATCTCGACAAGGCGACCGACAAGCCTGTCTGGCGGCGCGACTACGGCACGATCCTGCGCGATGGCGCCGGCGTGCTGACGCTCGCCGCCGAGACCCGCAGCGAGGCCATCGACCTCAGGACGCTCGCAACCCGCATCGCCACGGCTGAGCGCAGGAAGCGCTATACGAGCACGCAGGAGAATTCCTGGATGCTGCTCGCCGCCGCCGCGCTGATCAAGGATTCGGCCAAGACCGAGTTCACCCTCGACGGGCAGAAGATCGCCGCGCCGCTCTTCCGGCGCTTCAGCGGCGACCGCGTCGAGAAAAACCCGGTGGTGGTCGAGAATCTCGGCAGCGATCCGCTCGATGCGGTCGTTTCCGCAACCGGCGTGCTGGTCAAGCCGGAGCCCGCCGGCGGCACCGGCTTCCGCATCGAGCGGGCCTACTACCTTCCCGACGGCACGGCCGCGGACGTTTCGACCGTGAAGCAGAACGACCGCTTCATCGTGGTGCTCAGCGTGACCTCGGACCACAGCTACGGCGGCCACATCATGATCGTCGATCCGATCCCGGCCGGGTTCGAGATCGAGAATCCCGACATCTCGGCAAGCGGCGACACCGGCGCCTACGACTGGCTGAAGACCGATACGACCACGCACACCGAGGCGCGGACCGACCGTTTCGTCGCCGCGCTCGACCGCGAGGACGGCGACCCGCTCGATTACAAGGTGGCCTATTCCGTGCGCGCGGTTTCGCTCGGCGTCTTCGCCCAGCCCGGCGCAACGGTGGAAGACATGTACCAGCCGGAGCTGAACGCGCACTCCGACGCGAGCAGGATCGAGGTCGTCGGCCCGACGAAGTAACCGGATGGACGACAGCACCCCGCGCCGATCGCCAAAGTCCTCTCTTGCCGGAGGGGCTGAGTCCCCTCTCCCCGGCGGGGCAGCACAGCACGACGCGGAAGAGTCGCTCCCTCTCTCCGCCGGGGAGAGGGCCGCGAGCCTTGTGAGCGGCAGCGAACCAGGCGAGGGGGGCAAGGGGGCAAAGTCCTCTCCGTCGCAGTCAGGTACCCCCTCACCCCAACCCTCTCCCCTCCGGGGCGAGGGAGTGGTGGTTGTCCGCGCTGTCGTGAGAACTCATCGGCGTTGGTCGAGATGGGTTATGGCCGGTGCCGCATTCCTTGTCGCCGCGGCGGGCGTCATCGCCCTTGCGGCGGTGCAGACGGTGGGCGAGATCGAAGCGTCGCTGCCGGCCTTCCCGGCGCCATCGGCGGTCCCCACTTCACCCATCGCGGTCGATCGCAACGGCAAGCTGCTCCGGCCGTTCACCATTGCCGGCGGCCGCTGGCGCCTGCCGGTGACGAAAGACGAGGTCGACAAGCGTTACCTGGCGATGCTGTTCGCCTACGAGGACCGGAATTTCGCCAGCCATGATGGCGTGGACTACCGTGCGATCCTGCGCGCCGCCGGCCAGTTCGCGCTCGCGGGCGGTCACATCGTT